>NZ_JACARZ010000013.1:0-104346 GCF_013386315.1 Pseudomonas sp. P7779
CCACCGTGCCTACTTGCGGCCATCGTGGTTGACGGGGCCCGCAGATCAAGATCAAAAGCAAGAGCACAGCGGCCTCCCGGCCGGCTTGAGTGTTAAAAGCAAAGACCAGAGCGAAAACAGATCTGCTTTTCTGTGGGAGCGGGCTTGCTCGCGAAAAACCTGAGAGCGCCGCGTTCATCCAGAATGCCCGCGTCATCGTTAACGACCTTCGCGAGCAAGCCCGCTCCCACATTTGGACCGTGCCCGCTTTAGATTTTGCTTTTGCTTCACAACACTCAAGCCGGCTGGTAGGCCGCTGTGAGAGCGCAACCCGATAGCGGCCATAACCGCAGCAACGGATATTCCCCCAACCCCATCACCCCAATTTCACATTCATGATAATCCGCGCGGTAAACACCAATTTCCCCTCCGCATCCAGCATCTCCACCGGCACCACCTTGTCACCCGCCGTTTGCCAGTCGATACCTTCGCCATTGGCCGTCGCCGTCACGCTGCTCTTGGCCTTGGCCAGATACTCCACCGTCATCCCCTTGGGAATCCACCGCGCACCCGCCGGCACGGAAACGTCCGTCATGGTTCCCGCCGCCAACTCCGCAGCGTTGCACATGGCAATGGCGTGCACCGTTCCCAGGTGGTTGGTGATGGCCTTGCTGAACGGCACTTCCACCGAGGCAAACCCCGGACGCAACTGGGTCATCAACGGATTGATGGTGCTGAAGTAGGGCGCCATCTGGCACGCCAGTTTGCTGAACGCTTCGGGGCCAACGCTGTTGAACATGCTCAGGGCCTGACTCATGGTGCTGCCTCGCTGATTAAATGAATTTTACGGAATATTGTTCCGTTACAGAATAATGTTCTGTAACGGAACAGTATTCTGCCCATGGGAAATCTGTCAAGCTGCCCGGGCTTGTTCTTCTTCACTGACCGAGTTCCTGTTCAGCATGCAAACCCCGGATCTGCTTCAGCGTTGCTTCCCTGGCCGAAGGGCCGAATTGAAGCGCGATATTTTCAAGGCAGCCCTGGACCTGTTCAACGAGCAGGGCCTTGAAGCCACCACCATCGAGATGATCCGCGCGCGCTGCGATACCAGCGTCGGCGCCATTTATCATCACTTCGGCAACAAGGAAGGCCTGGTCGCCGCGCTGTTTTTTACCGCGCTGGAGGATCAGGCCGAATTGCGTGGGCGCTACCTTGAATCGGCCAAAACGGCGAAGGAGGGGGTGTACGCACTGGTCCACAGCTATGTCGATTGGGTGGACAGCGAACCGCAGTGGGCGCGCTTCCAGTACCACGCGCATTTCGCGGTGACCAAGGGCCCGTTCGCCGCTGAACTGGAAAGCCGCAATCAGGCGCGCAACGCGATGCTGAAGGAGTGGATGGTGCTGCCTGGACGGGGTGATCAGCTCAGCCAGGTGCCCGCCGAACTCTTGCCATCACTGATCATCGGCCAGGCCGACAGCTACTGCCGTGCCTGGCTGGCCGGGCGCTCGGCCAGCAGCCCTCGGGTGTACCGGGAAACCCTGGCCGAGGCAGCGTGGCGCTCGGTAGGCGGCGCTTAGGGCGTCGCGTGCATCACGCACAGGGTGCGGGCGTTATCGCCACCCGATAGCGCTCGTCAAAATCATCCGCCAACTGTGCCAGCGTCACCTCTCCCAAACGCTGCAGCAGCAACGCCTGGGCATCGTCAAACGCCTGGTTCAGCGCCGCATTGACGGCCTGTTCCACCAGGCATTGCGGATGATCGGTGGACAGGCCGACGGCAAAGATCGACGACGTGCCAAGGGCATTGTGGATGTCCAGCAGGGTGATTTCACTCAGCGGCTTGCCCAGCATCCAGCCGCCCTGATGGCCTTTTTCCGAACGTACATAACCTTTCTCCTTGAGCAGGCCCAGGGTGCGGCGTACCACCACCGCGTTGGTACCAAGCATCTGCGCGATGGTCTCCGAGGTGGCGCGTTCCTCGTGGCGGCCCATGTGGATCAGCACATGGAGCATGCGCGAAAGCCGGGTGTCGTTTCTCATCTGCAAGCCTCTGGAGTTCCTGCCCGAAAGTATCGTTCGTAACGATTGGAGTTGCGAGACGCTTGACGAGGTATTTTTATGTAACTTATGGTGTGTCGTGAGTGCCCGACAACCGATGCAAGGGCCACCAGAGAGGTCATCTTCATGGTTTACGACGTGATTATCGTGGGCGGCAGCTACGCCGGAATGTCTGCCGGGCTGCAACTGGCGCGGGCTCGGCGCAAGGTGCTGGTGGTTGACGCCGGGCAGCGGCGCAACCGGTTTGCGGCCACGTCCCACGGTTTCCTCAGCCAGGATGGCCAGCCGCCGGAGCTGATCGCTGCCGAAGGGCGAGGGCAGTTGATGGAATATCCGACGGTGACCTGGGTGCAGGACGCCGCCGTTGAAGCGATTCGAAACCAGGATGGCTTCGTGGTGCAAACCCGTTGCAACGGTGAGTTCAACGCTAAACGCTTGATCCTCGCTACCGGCGTGGTGGATGAGTTACCCGAGGTCGAGGGGTTGAAGGAGCGCTGGGGCAAGCATGTGTTCCATTGCCCGTATTGCCACGGCTATGAACTGGATCAAGGCCGCATCGGCGTGCTGGCGACGTCGCCACTGGCCATGCATCACGCGATGCTGCTGCCGGACTGGGGCACCGCCACGCTCTTTACCAACGGCGCATTTGTGCCGGATGCCGAGCAGCAGGCGCAACTGGATCGGCGCGGGGTCAGCGTCGAAAGCTCGGCGGTGCGGCGGATTGTCGGTGAGCGGGCGGATGTGGAATTGGCAGACGGGCGGATGATCGCGCTGGACGGTATTTTCACCCTGTCCCGTACGCGCATGGCCAGCCCATTGGCCGAGCAGTTGGGCTGTGAGTTTGTCGAAGGGCCGACCGGGCCCTATCTGCTGACCAACGAGACGCGCCAGACCACCGTGCCCGGTGTGTTTGCCTGCGGCGATGCCAACCTGGCCGGCGGCTCGGTGGCGCTGGCGGTCGGCGAGGGTGTGCGCGCCGGGGTGGGCGCGCACTTTTCGATGATCTTCAACTGAGGTCAGCGCACCAGGCACGGCCGCTTGTTATCGAACGTCCAGCCCGGAATCATGAACTGCATCGCCACGCTGTCATTGCGCGCACCCAGGCCCATGCCTTTGTACAGTTCATGGGCGTGGGCCACGGCGTCCATGTCGATGTCCACGCCCAGGCCCGGTTTGGCCGGCACCTTGATGTGGCCGTCGACAATCTTCAGCGGAGCCTTGGTCAACCGCTGGCCGTCCTGCCAGATCCAGTGGGTGTCGATGGCCGTGATTTCCCCCGGCGCGGCGGCGGCCACCTGGGTGAACATCGCCAGGGAAATATCGAAGTGATTATTGGAGTGCGAGCCCCAGGTCAGGCCCCATTCGTGGCACATCTGCGCCACGCGCACCGAGCCCTGCATGGTCCAGAAGTGCGGGTCGGCCAGGGGAATATCCACGGACTGCAACTGGATCGCATGCCCCATTTCCCGCCAGTCGGTGGCGATCATGTTGGTGGCGGTGGGCAGCCCGGTGGCACGGCGGAATTCGGCCATGACTTCGCGCCCGGAGTAACCGTTTTCCGCGCCGCAAGGGTCTTCGGCATAGGCCAGCACATGATGCTGGTCGCGGCACAGGGCGATGGCTTCTTTCAGTGACCAGGCGCCGTTGGGGTCCAGGGTAATGCGCGCATCGGGGAAGCGTTCGGCCAGTGCAGTCACCGCCTCGATTTCGTCGCCGCCGCGCAGTACGCCGCCTTTGAGCTTGAAGTCATTGAAGCCGTATTGCGCCTTGGCCGCCTCTGCCAGACGCACGATGGCTTCGGGCGTCATCGCCTTTTCATGACGCAGGCGGTACCAGTCTTCGGCATCGCCTTCGCTGCGATAGGCCAGGTCGGTTTGCTGGCGATCACCGATGTAGAACAGGTAGCCGAGCATCTTCACCGCGTCGCGCTGCTGGCCTTCGCCGAGAAGGGCCGCCACCGGGACTTCGAGGAATTGGCCGAGCAAATCCAGGAGTGCCGCTTCCATCGCTGTGACGGCATGGATGGTGATGCGCAGGTCAAACGTCTGCAAACCCCGGCCCGCCGAATCCCGCGCGGCGAAGGTCTGGCGCATGGCATTGAGAATGCTCTGGTACTGGCCGATGGGCTTGCCGATCACCAGGCTGCGGGCGTCTTCCAGGGTCTCGCGGATGCGTTCGCCGCCGGGTACCTCACCGACGCCGGTACGGCCGGCGCTGTCGGTAAGGATCACGATGTTGCGCGTGAAAAACGGCCCGTGGGCACCGCTGAGGTTGAGCAGCATGCTGTCGTGACCGGCCACCGGGATGACTTGCAGGCCGGTCACGACCGGGGCGCTGTTGGCGTGGTGCTGGTGTTCTGTGTTCATCGTGTAGTCCTTATTTGCTCAAGACGGGGGCGGGTTGCAGCACGCTGCTGGTGGTCGGGCCGGGCAGTGTCCTGGCGAAAAACACCAGGATGGCCGCAAGGATCGAAGTGCCCGCCAGGCCATACAAACCGCCCTGGATCGAGCCGGTGGTCTGTTCCAGGAAACCAAAGGTGGTGGGCGCGACAAACCCGCCGAGGTTGCCGATGGAGTTGATCAATGCGATCACCGCCGCGGCGATGCGTGCATCCAGGTAACCCTGGGGAATCGGCCAGAACAGCGAGGACGCCGACTTGAAGCCGATCGCCGCGAAGCAGATGGCGATAAAGGCAAAGATCGGCCCGCCGGTAGTGGAGAGGAACATGCCGACGGCGGCGATCAACAGCGCCGCAGCGACCCAGGCTTGCTGGAACTTGAATTTGCCCGCCAGTGCCGCGAAGGCGTACATCGCGATGATCGAGATCAACCACGGGATGGAGTTGTAGAAACCCACCTGGATGTCGCTCAGGTCGCCCATCTTTTTAATGATGCTCGGCAACCAGAAAGTGGCGGCATAGATCGTCAGTTGGATGCAGAAATACAGGGCGCAGAACAGCATGATCTGACGGTCCTTGAGCAGCTTGCCCAGGGTCGGCTTGACCGTGGTCGCGGCGTCACGCTCGCGCTGTTCGCGGTCGATCTCGCCCACCAGCGCATCCTTTTCTTCAAGGCTGAGCCACTTGGCGTCGTGGGGTTTGGAGTCCAGCCAGAACCACACGAAAAAGCACAGCAGCACCGACGCCATGCCTTCGATGATGTACATCCACTGCCAGCCATGCAGGCCCAGGCCGGTGATTTGCAGCAGCACGCCGGACAAGGGGCCGGAGATCAGCGAGGCGAGGGCCGAGCCGCTGAGGAAAATTGCAATCGCCTTGCCGCGCTCGACGCCGGGCAACCAGCGGGTGAAGTAGTAGATCACCCCGGGAAAGAAGCCCGCTTCGGCCACGCCCAGCAGAAAGCGCAGGATGTAGAAGTGGGTTTCGTTCTGGATAAAGGCCATCAATGTGGCGGTGATGCCCCAGGTGAACATGATGCGGGTCAGCCAGATGCGCGCGCCGACTTTTTGCAGGAGCATGTTGGACGGCACTTCGAACAGCGCGTAGCCGATGAAAAACAATCCGGCACCGAAGCCATAGGCGGCCGCACCAATGCCCAGGTCGTGCTCCATATGGGTACGCACAAAGCCGATGTTGACGCGGTCGATGTAGTTGACGATGAACATGATCACGAACAGTGGGAGCACATGGCTCTTCACCTTCTTGATCGCGCGGGCCAGGACCGGGTCGGTGGCAGGCGCAGCTGTCGCAGGGCTGGAAGGGGTCACGAGGTCAAACTCCCACTGATTATTGTTGTGCGGGGACGTATTTGGGTTGTCGGAGATGTCTGACAACTTGATAGACATCATACAACTGCAATTTCAGAGATGGCAACCCTCTGTAGGAGCGAGCTTGCTCGCGAAAATCGTCAACGATTGCGCGGTTTTGTGCAATTTTTGCGCTGCGACGGGGTTTTTCGCGGGCAGGTTCGCTCCTACAGGTATTTGTTTGTTGTCATACAAGTTGGCTCGTCTAAGAATGCTAGTATTGCCAAGCGCCCCAGAACGGAATTCCTGATGCAAAACCCCAGCTCGGCACCTCATCGCAAGCGCTCCCCGGGCCTTGCCCACGACATCGTCACCGCATTGACCCAGCAGATTCTCCTGGGACAGATGGCGCCGGGTGAGAAGCTGCCATCCGAGTCCGCTATCGTGGGCGAGTACGGCGTCAGTCGCACGGTGGTGCGCGAAGCGCTTTCCAAATTGCAGGCCGCCGGGCTGGTGGAAACCCGCCACGGTGTCG
Organism: Pseudomonas sp. P7779; assembly: GCF_013386315.1. Lineage (NCBI taxonomy): Bacteria > Pseudomonadati > Pseudomonadota > Gammaproteobacteria > Pseudomonadales > Pseudomonadaceae > Pseudomonas > Pseudomonas sp. P7779. The sequence goes on from NZ_JACARZ010000013.1 coordinate 6,281, forward strand.
GCACCTTTGTGCTGGAGCGCGACGAGCGCCACGGCCTGCACCTGACCCACGACACCGCCGCCAGCGTGCGCGGCATTCTTGAACTGCGCATGGGCCTGGAAACCCAGGCAGCCGCCCTGGCAGCCTTGCGCCGTACCGATGAACAACTGCAGCAGATGCGCCAGGCACTGGATGATTACCAGGACTCGCTGGCCAACAACGACAGTGCCGTTGAGCCTGACGTGCGCTTCCATCGCCTGATCGCCCAGGCCACTGGCAATACCTATTTCACCGACGTCATTTATCACCTGGGCCACTCGGTAATCCCACGCACCCGGATCAATGCCGAGGAACGCGGCGACGCGGACCTGATGGAGCTGGGGCGCCTGGCGAACCTTGAGCACGAGGCGATCCTGAAAGCCATCCGCCGCCAGGACCCGGACGCGGCCCGGGCCGCCATGCTGTTGCACTTGAGCAACAGCCTGGAGCGGATGACAGGAGAGTAGGCGGGGCTATTTGCTGTCCAGGAAGTCCAGCAGCGCGGCATTGAACAGCGTCGGGTCCTGCAGGAATGCGAAGTGGCTGGTGTTCGGCAGAATCAGCAGGCCCGCTCCCGGAATGGTCGCCGCGATGTATTCGGTGTGTTCTCGCTTGATCGCCTCATCGTGGTCGCCGTCGACAATCAGGATCGGAGTCTTGATGGACGCCAGTTGCGCGTCGGTCCAGTTGGGTTGGCTGGCCCACATATGGCTGATCTGCTCGACGAAGGCGTCGTACTCTTTTGGCGTCGGCGAGTGCCTGGCGTACTCCTTGCCGGCGCGCTCGATGAAGGCGGCGAAGGTCGGGTTTTTCTCTACGCCATCCTTGACCCCGGAGGTCTGGGTGTTGGCGGCAAAGGCAAACACCTTGCCGATACGGTCGGGATGGCGCAGGGCAAGATCGATACCGATGATTGCGCCGTCGCTCCAGCCGACGATATCGGCGCGGGGGATTTTCAGGCTGTCGAGTACGGCGACCACATCATCGGCCATCAAGTCGTAACCGAAGGGGTTCTCGTCCCGGGAACTGCGCCCGTGGCCACGGCTGTCGAGGCTGATGACCGTGTGTTTGGCGGCCAGCGCCTTGACCTGGTTGCCCCAGTAATCGGAATTGGACAGGCCACCGTGCAGCAGGATGACCGGCGAACCATGCCCGGTCTTGGTGTAGTAGACCTTGATGCCATTGACGGCGGCATAGCCGGTCTTGGCCCCCGCAATCGGCGCCGGGGTGGGCGGAAGGGTTTCCCAGCGTTCCGCGGCCTGAACCCCGGAGAGGGACAGCAACAGGCAGGCAGCTGCCAATAAGCGACGTGACATGGCGATTCCTTTTTTGTGAGCAGGTTGAGGTCATCCGGCCAGATGTGCGCTCGACTCTAGCACCGTGCCTACCTTGGGAAACACGCATTTTTTCCTATCATAAACGCCCTTTGGAAAGAGAAAAATACAGTTATATCAATGGAATAAATTTGTCTTTTGCAGCGGGTGGGCTAAGGGTTTCAACTGATGGTTTTTTCGGTCATTCCCGGCAGGGGCATTTTCTTCAATACCGCGATCCATCTTCTCCTTAAGGTTCAGCTCATACCCGCACAACAAAAAGGAATTGCAATGAGCTTGATCATTTCCATGGCCGCTTTCGCTTTGGCCACTTCCATCACGCCGGGACCGGTGAATGTGGTGGCCATCAGTTCGGGGGCGCGCTTTGGGTTTGCCGCCAGTCAAAAGCACGTGGCTGGAGCCGCGTTGGGATTCACCTTGCTGCTGGTGTTGATCGGCCTGGGGCTGCATGAGGTGCTGGTGCGCTGGCCGCTGCTGACCCAACTGATTCAATGGGGCGGGGTGGCGTTCCTGTTGTACATGGCCTGGAAGCTGGCGGTGGACGATGGGCGCCTGGACGCTGAAGGCACGGCCGCGGCGCCGTCGATGCTCTATGGGGCGATCATGCAATGGCTCAACCCCAAGGCCTGGCTGGCGTGTGTGGCAGGCATGGGGCTGTTTGTCGCCGATGGCGATGCGCAGCAAGTCTGGCTGTTTGCGACGATCTACCTGGTGATCTGCTACCTGTCGGTGGCGTGCTGGGCGTACGCCGGGACGTTCCTGCGCCGCTACCTGAGCAATCCCCAGGGCATGCGCCTGTTCAATCGCTCGATGGCCGCCTTGTTGGTGGCCAGCGTGGGGTATCTGCTGCTGGCCTGATTCAGCCGCGATATTGCCCGGGCGTCGCCGCCAGGTGCTGTTTGAACGTGCGCTGGAAATGCGCCTGATCAGAAAAGCCGGCCGCCAGTGCGACGTCGGCGATCAACTGGCCGCTGCGCAACTGGGTGCGGGCAAACTGAATACGGCGATTGACCAGGAATGCGTGGGGCGTCATGCCGTAATACTGCTTGAACGCACGAATCAGGTACGACGGCGACAGTTCAGCCGCCTGGCAAATGTCTTCGAGCTTCAGGGCCTCGGTGCAATGTTCGCGGATATAGTCGGCGGCCCGCTCCAGCTTGTGATTGACCTCGCGCACCGGGGTCTCCGACGGGTTAAGGCGTTGTTGCACCTCGGTGAAAAAACTCACCACCGCACTCTGCTTGTGCAGGTGTTCGGCGTGGTTGTCCACCAGCACCTCATACAGCTCGTTCAGCCCGCGGTACAACGCGACATCCGTGGTGTGGGTGGCGGTGAACGGACGAAAGTCCTGGTCCTTGCTGAAACCCAGCTGGTGCTGCAGGTCGGTCAGCCAGGCCGTATCGATATACAGCATGTGATAGGACCAGGGCAGATCATCAATGGGGTTGCAGGCGTGGACATCCCCGGGATTCATCAAGACCACGGTGCCGGTGCTGATCTTGAAGGTCGATGCCCCATGGATGTACAGGCTCTGCCCGGCCGTGATCGCGCCGATGGAAAAGTGCTCGTGGGCGTGGCGGGTGTAGCAGACCTTCCGCCCGTCGGCGATGGTGCGAGCCTCAATGAACGGCAGGCGTTCGTCGCGCCAGAAGGACGGGGCAGTCGGTTCGAGGGGCGATCGCATCACTACAAGTCTCACCGGGAAACAATGCAGTGAATGATTACACAGAAATAGGCCTGCAACGTTTCATTTCATGGTTTCGGGTTCCATTCTGCGCAGGAAACCGATCCGCGGATCTACGCCGTTGATGGCGTCTGCCAGGGAAAGGGGTTGCTTCGCCGCCGCTCGCGCCTCATCGGCGCCTACCAGCAAGTGCTGGTCAATCACGATGCTGGCAATGGCCAGGCTGCGTGGCGAGGTGAAGGTGTTGGGTACCACAGGGCCCGGCCCATAGACGGCAGGCAGCTCGGCAAAACGTTGGGCAATGACCGTCGCGTGTTGCTGCCCGTTGGGAATGGTGCCGCGCGCGTACGCTGACCAATCGATCGGCAGCGGGCTGCCTTGGGTATTGCCGGTGCGCAGGGCCTGTTCGAATATTTGCAGGGTCAGGCCCGGTAATGGGGCAACCTTCAGTTGCTTTGGGAGAAATTCGTAGAAGCGCTTGTCGCCGGCGTACCTGCACAACACCAGCACCCCGAATCTCCCGATGCCCGATGTCTGCCCGCCAGCACTGGTGCGTGACGTTTGCAGGCGATGGAATTCCAGGCTGCCATATTCCATGCCTTTACGGCTAAGCAGGGGCAGTTGTGACATCCAATACACGATCGACTGTAGCAGCGCGGCGCGCACCGCCGTGTAGCGCTTCTCGAACTCGGCCGCGAAAGTGGAATGGATTGACCCCAACTCATCGAACCGTGACGCCATGCTGGCGAAATCAACGTCCTTGAGGGGCGAGCGCCATTGCGTTGTGCCTTTGGTCAGCTTGCCTGCCATGTGCAACTGAACCAGGGAAACGGCGGTATTGGCGGCGATATCCGGCTCCGAGCGGTTACCAGTCCTGGCCTGCCATTGTATGACCATTCGCTCCAGATCGGTGCTACCGGCAAACACCCGCTGAAGATCCTGCAAGGCTATCTCATACAGGCTGGTATGCCCGTTCTTCTTCAACTCGGAACTGATCTGCAACTGGTTGAGCTGCTCGTTCAACGCGGCAATGGCGCGATTCTTCTGCGTGGTACTGTGCCCATCAACGTTTTTGGCCAGTACTCCGTTGGCCACGGCCCAGTCGACGATCGGCAGACTGCCTCGGCGAACCCGGCGGGAGGGCATGATGAAGTAGATCACCGCCATGAAGTCGGTGAAGCGCATGGCCCGTGATGCACCCGGTGTTTCAGCTTCGATCAGGTCCACGTATTGCTTGAAATGTACCCAGGTATGGGAACTCATGTACGACACCTCATCAGGGATGTCCCGCACCAGGAATTCCGGGGCGATGCCCGCCAGCAACAGGTGCGCGGCCATGGGTACGGCGCTGGTGCGCAGGACCTTGAACTGGACCATGGCTTCTACGGCGTTACGGACTTCATGGAAGGTCAGGCCCCAGTTGTAGGAATCGGTCAGGTCATAGCCGGCGACAGTGGCCCGCTGCTTACCAGCATTCGCGTCCAGGCTGAGAATCAGTGCGGCAAACAACAGTGCGTTTCTGCTGGCACGGGTGTTTGCAGCGCTGGCGTGTTCACCGTACCAGCCCACGGTTTCCGATAGCCGCGCGGCCAGTGCCTGGGCCGGGGGCGATGCCAATAGTTGGTGCAGCAGCAGATCAGCCTCGGCGCGCACCTGGTCACGGTTTTTTTCGCCGACGATTGTTTCGCTCAGGTAGTCGAACAGTTTTACGTCCTGGTTGGGCAGGAAGGCGGCGACGGTCTGCAGCACCTGTTTGCGTTGCGCCGCCAGCAGTGGCATCACCTGCAATGCCCGCCAGTAGTTGCCGTGGCGTGGCTGTTTGGTTGTCGGGATGCGCAGGATGCGTGCCGTGGCATGGGCTTCGTCACGGGTAGCCGGTAGCGCCATCTGGTAGAGGTTGAGTAACTGGCGCAAGCTGACCTGGCCATTGGTGCTGATGCGCCCGCCGGATTGGCGGGCCAGTTCCAACAGGGGTTCGGCCATCGAGGTCAGGCTTGAAAGCGGTGTGTCCGCACGGGTGAGTACCTTGGGCGCATCGTCCAGCGCGTAACCACTGAGTTCGCCGTCCGCGTTCAGTACATACACCCGGGCAAGGTTGAATTGGCGGGTGGCGCTCACGCGTTGAAAGGCCGATTCCTGGCGCAAGCCTGCGAGCAGTTGCGCCCCTTTGTCCACCAGCATGGCAAAGGGCGAGTCAGCCGCCAGGTTGAACGTCATGTCCTGGGTGCTAGTGAGCTGCGTATCGAGGGTGATCGACTTGAGTGCTGCTTGCATGGTGTAACGGTCATTGAGGACTGCGATATGGCGCATGTGTTTGCTGACGGCCACCAACGAGTGGGCGGCCGAGCTGACATAGGGAAACGTCGCTGCGCTGGTGGCGCGCAGTTGTTCCACCAGGACCTGAACGTCCCCTGCACTGGCAGGACGGGGTAGCCGATACGCCGTCATCAGCGCGGCCAGGCTGAGGCTGGCGTCCGGCAATATGTCGGTATGGGCGAGATTGGCCAGGCGCTCCAGCTCATCCCATTGCTGATTCAGCGCTGAGTTGTTGGAGCGATCCAGAGGTGAGGTATTGGCCTCGCGGCCGTCGGTCACGGCGATCACTACTTTTTGGTCGACGGAATAGCGGTAAGTGGGGGCAGCGCCTTGACTGGCAGGGTTGAGGCTCGCGAACTCTTCGCCCTGCGTCACGGCGTAAAGCAGCTGTGCCGCGTACTTTAAGGTGCTCGACAACATTGAGTCCGAGTCCAGCGTGCATCGTTGCAGGTAGAGTTGCAGCCAATCGAAAGGCGGGCTGCCGTTTGTACTTTGTTCCAGGAGCGTCTGCAGCGCATCGGCCAGTTGTTGGTAATCCCGCTGCTCTTCGGTCAAGCGCTTGCGCAGGGTGGATTTGAGCCGCCCGCTTTCATCGACACCGGGCAGCGTGTCGAGGGTATGGATCTCTTCGAGAATCACCTGAGCCTGCAAATGATTGGTCGGTAACGGGTAGCCATAGAAGGGCAATACCAGGTTCAGAGGCAGTGTCCTCGAATGAGGTTCGACGAGGTTTTCCATGAATGGCAAGCCGGCGTTGACCGTATCGATAATCTGCACCACCTCCAGGATCGGATTCGCGACGCGCCACCAATCAGAGTCTTTGTCCAGGGTGAAGGTGTACGGTGTTTTGACCGTGCCTTCCAGGATCGTGGCCTGCAGATCGCCGCCCCGAAACACCAGGCTCGCCAGTTCCAGGTCATGGCGTGAGGCCCACTCACGGAAGGCCGGGCGGCCGATGGCGTCACAGAAGAGCCGCACCCAGCGACCGAGCATGGTATTTTCCGGCACGCTGATCAAGATGGGTTCGGTTGCCGGGGTGGTGCCTTGGGCAACCAGTCTGATCAAACCGGCGATCAGTTCGGCGATCAGCACTTGATCGTCCTTGAGGCGCAATGCCTGGTGCTTGATCAGGTCCAGGGCGGAGGGAGAAATATTCTTCAACAGGTGGGACAGAAAGGGTAAGTCATCCATGGCGTTCAGGCTCTGTGCAAGGTCGCCCACGTGCTATGGGCGACCGGAGCCTGCATCGTCGGATGGGCCGGGCCAGAACAAAAGACGTACCTTCCTGACGGGGTGTAGCCCGAGTCGACTGCCGTTGCGGGCGCTACGGCAGTCTGGCGTTTGGGCTCAAAAATCCCAGCGGGTCGCCAATTGCAGGCTGCGCGGCTCGCCGTAGAAACCGGTACCGAAGTTGCCCAGGCCGGTGTAGTACTTTTTGTCGAACAGGTTCTTCACGTTCAACGTGGTGCTCAGGTGCTCGTTGAAGCGGTAGCGCGCCATCACGTCCACCAGGAAGTAGCTGTCCTGGGTAATGCGTGAGTTGTGGCCGAAATTCACCGAGTCGTTGGGATCGGGCTGGAACACATTGCCGAAGAACTCGCTCTGCCAATTCACGCCGCCACCCACGGTCAGGTTCTCCAGGGCGCCGGGCAGCCGATAGGTGTTGAACAACCGCACCACTTGCTGGGGCGTGGTGGTTTGCAGCACAGAGCCATAGACGTAATCGCCGTTGGCGTCACGGCTGTGCTGGTAGGTGTAGCCCGCCGCGACGTTCCAGCCGTCCAGCACTTCACCGGCCAGTTCGACTTCAAAGCCCTTGGTGGTGGCGCCGGCAATCGGGCGATATACCGAGTCGGTCTCAAACCCGGAAACGTACTGCGCAACGTTGTCCTGTTCGATGCGGAATGCGGCGAAGCTGGCGTTCAGGCGGCCGTCGAAGAAAGCGGCCTTGAGCCCGGCTTCGTAGGTGTCGCCTTCAATCGGATCGAGCAACTTGCGGTCGGCGTCCTTGCTGTTTTGCGGTTTGTAGATCTTGGTGTAGCTGGTGTACACCGACCAGATGTCATTCAGGTCGTAGACGATACCGGCATAGGGCGTGACGACGCCGGTCTGGCGGTAGGTGAAACGGTTGTCAGCCTTGGTCGGGTCGTAGAAGTCGGTGTTGTCGGTGCCGCTGAAGTTGCTGACGCGGGTGCCAAGGATCACCGACAGGTCATCGGTGGGTTTCAAGCGCGTGGCCAGGTACGCGCCGGTCTGGCGTTGCACGATGTCGTTCTGGCCGCTGCGGGGAATGTCAGGCTTCGGGTATTCGCCGCGCCAGTCGTAAATGCTGCCGCCCACGGGCGGGTAGATCGAGCCGTACACCGGCACGTCCTGCTTCGAGCGGGTGGCCATGAAGCCCATGATCAATTCATGCTCGCGCCCGAACAGGCTGAAGGGGCCATTGAGGTTGATGTCCAGGGTGTTTTGCACCTGGTCACCCTTGTATTTGCCCATGAACATGTACATCCCGTCGCCTGTGACCGGGTCCGGGTTGCCGCCGCTGGCGGAGGCGAGCAGGGTATCGTGCTGGCTGCGCTTGCGGTCAAGGCTGACTTTCAGCGACCAGTCGTTCGCGAGCTTTTGTTGCACCGAGGCAAACAGGGTCTGGTTCTGGAAGTCGCGGCGGCTCCAGTCGGCGGCCGGGTTGAAGGACCGCGAGAAGTCGGTGCGTGAACCGTTGCTGAAGTACATCGGGAAGCCGGTCCAGCTGGCGCCACGGGAGCGGGTGTCCTGCTGGTCGATGCCGAAGGTCAGCAGGGTGTCCGGCGTCAGGTCGGCTTCGAGGATGCCGTAGGCAATGTCCTTGGTGTTCTGGTAGTGGTCCAGGTACGACTGACGATCCTGATACACGCCGACGAAGCGCCCGCGCACGTTGCCGGAGTCGGTCAAAGGCCCGGAAATATCGCCTTCGGTGCGGTAGTTGTCCCACGAGCCGAAGGTCTGCGTGAACGAGGCCTTGAAATCCCGGGTGGGCTTTTTGCGAATCAGGTTGACCGTGGCCGAAGGATCGCCGGAGCCGGACATCAGGCCGGCTGAGCCCTTGATGATTTCCAGGCGGTCATACACCGCCATGTCGGTGCTGGTGGTGCCGTAGTCATACACGCCGTCGTAGGTGGAGTTGACCCCGTCGTACTGGAAGTTGGTGATCGGCAGGCCGCGGCTGGAAAACTCCCAGCGTTCGCTGTCGTAATTCTGCACGCTCACGCCCGGAGCACGGCGCAGGGTGTCGGCGATGCTGGTGGAGCCCTGGTCGTCCATTTGCTGGCGGGTGATCACTGTTACCGACTGCGGCGTGTCGCGCATCGACAACGCCAGGCCGGTGGCCGAGGCCATGGCGCCGGTAGTGTACGAGTGCGTGTCTTCGGTAGTGGCGCCCAGGCCTTCGCCGGAGATGGTGGTGGCACCCAGTACCAGGGCGCCGGTGCTGGCCGGAATCAACTCCAGCACATAGCCGTTGTTGCCCTGGGGCACGGCCTGCAAGCCGCTGCCTTGCAACAGCCGTTGCAAACCGCTGGCTGGGGTGTAGCTGCCGTTGAGGCCCGGGCTGGTTTTGCCGCTGGCCAGGCTGTTGTGGCCGGCGAAAAAGATCCCGGACTGCTCGGCGAAGCTGTTCAGCACGTTGACCAACGAACCCGCGGCGATGGTGTAGTGGCGGGCCGTTTCCTGAGTCGACGGCGACTCGGCGGCTTGCGCGTCGAGCGCGCCCAGGCACAACAAGGTAGCAGTAACGGCCAGCGCCAGTGGGCGCAAAGTGAAGCGAACGGGTTGCGACATGAACATTCCCTTTGGATCAAATCGATCGGCGAATTGAAAGCATCTGCAGGGTTAACCGAACGAGTTTTGGAAAAGGGAACTGACGGCTGAAAGTTTTTATGTGCCTGGGTGTTTGGGCCTGACCGTGACCCACCACGGCATGAGCGTGTCGACCTGAATCGGCAGCGCGGCCTGTAGCAGGCGCAGTGCGTGGTCGCTGTCTTTGAGGGGGAACGAACCCATTACCGGCAATTGCGCCACGGCTGGATCACAGCCCAGGTGGCCTGGGCGAAAACGATTGAGTTCGGCGACCAGTTGGCCAAGCGGCAGGTTGTCGGCCAGCAGTACGCCACGGCTCCAGGCCTCACGGGTGGCGGATGCGGGTGAATGGAGATTGAACCCATCGCGGGTGAAGGCCACTTGTTGCCCGGCCTCGATGATTCGTTGTTGCCGGCTGGCGGCGGTGCGCACTTCGACCCGACCTTCAAACACATTGAGCACGGTGCTGTCGCCGTCCTGCAACACGCTGAAGCGGGTGCCCAGGGCGCGCAGGCGGCCCTGTTGGGTCTCCACCAGGAACGGGCGGTTCGGGTCCTTGGCGGTCTCGATCAGCACTTCGCCGAAACGCAGGTGCAGCAAGCGCTGGACCCGGTCAAAACGTACATCCAGGGCGCTCAAGGCGTTCAACCACAGGCGACTGCCATCGTCCAGCAGCGCTTCGCGGGTTTCACCGCCGGCGGTTGCGTAATCCGCACTCCAGCCTCCCACCAACCGGGGCAGGGCGGTGTTGCGCCAGGTGCCCCAGGCCAGCGTTGAACCGGCACACAGCACCAGCAGGGTCTTGAGCGTCTGGCGCCGAGAGCTGCGCAACGCACGGCTGGCGCTGTGGGATTGCTCGGCCAACGGCGCAAAGCGTTGGCTGACCCGCTCTACATAACCCCAGGCGGCCTGGTGTTCCGGACTTTGCCCGAGCCATGCCTGCCAGTGCTGGGCAGCCTCTGGCTGATCCTGCAGGCGTACGTACCATTGGGCCGCTTGCTCAAGGCTGGCATGGCTGAGCTTTCCGGGGCTGTTCACTCCACGAGCATCCCGTCCAGTTCGGCTTCCAGCACCGCACAATGCAGCAGCGCCTGGGCCAGGTATTTTTTCACCATCCGTTCGCCTACCCCGAGCTGTTCGCCGATCTGCTTGTAGGGCGTACCGTGCAACTGCGCCAGCAGGAACGCTTCGCGCACCTTGTGGGGCAGCCGCGCGAGCATGGCGTCCACTTCGTACAGGGTTTCGACAATGATTGCCCGCTGCTCCGGCGACGGTTGCAGGGCTTGCGGCCGGTCCGCGAGGCTTTGCAGCCACGCTTGTTCCAGTTGGCGCCGACGCCAGTGATCAATGCACAACCCCCGGGCGACGGTGGCCAGGTAGGAACGCTCGCGCGTCTCATCGGCTTGGGCGGGCGGGCGCTTGAGTACCCGAATGAAGGTGTCATGGGCCAGGTCCGCCGCATCCCAGCGATTGCTCAGGCGCCGGCGCAGCAGCCCCAGCAGCCAGGAATGGTGATTGCCGTAGAGGTCGCTGAACGAGGTGGGCGGGGTCGACACAGTATCCATGTGGCGCAGAAGCCTTGGCGTAAATAAGAATTGGTCGCGATTAAACCAAAGGGCCGGGCACTGCGCAAATGATATTGGTTTGCTTTTGCGGCGCTGTCAGCGCCCACGCTTCTCGGCAATCCATGCGGTGGCCAGGTCGATAAAGGCCCGCAGTTTCGGTTGGCTCTGGGTTCGGGCGGGGAAATACAGGTACAGCCCGCTGCTTGGCGGTACGAAAGATTGCAGCACGGGCTCCAGTGCGCCTGAAGCCAGGTCCTCCATGACCTCGAAATCACTCACGTACGCCAGGCCCTGGCCGGCCCGCGCGGCGGCGATCATCAGGTTGCGGTCATTGACGATCAACCCGCCTTGAACGCCGACCGTAAATTCCCGGCCCGCCCGCTCGAATTCCCAGCGGTGTGCCATGCCCGAGGTCAGGAAGCGATAACCGATGGTTTGATGGGCCGTGAGCGCTTCCGGCGTCGTCGGCTTGCCGGCCTTGGCAAAATAGGCGGGAGAGCCCACCACCGACCAGTTCAGGTCCGGGGTCAGGCGCACGGCAACCATGTCTTTGTCGATGGATTCCCCCAGGCGAATACCGGCGTCGAAGCCCTCGGTCACCAGGTCCACCGTGGCATCGTCGAGGGAAATATCCAGTACCACATCGGGAAAGGCCTCGCGAAAACGCGGGATCAACGGCTCGATCAGCAACTTGCCCGACAACCTTGGCACCGTCAGCCGCAGGGTGCCCATGGGCCGGTCGCGGTAGCCACTGAGGGCCGCCAGCGCTTCGTCAATCTCCCCGGCGGCGGGGCGCAGGCGGCTGTAAAGCGTCATGCCGGCCTCGGTCAACGCTACCCGGCGCGTGGTGCGCTGGAACAGCACCACACCCGTGCGCTTCTCCAGGGTTTTCACCGCATGGCTGACCGCCGTCGGTGTTACGCCGAGGCGTGCAGCGGCCTGGGTGAAGCTCTTCAGTTCGGCCACGGCGAGAAATTCGGTCAAGCCATTGAAGGGATCAAGGTTCATCGGTCAGCCATTATGAAATTCTGTTTCAGAGTGCTTGTAGCACGAGACGGTTTTTCAGGCTAATGCCTCAGCGTACCGTGGCTTCACATTCACTCCATCAGGTACGGATCATGACAACGGCACATTCCTTCAAGCGTGTTTGGCTGGTAACCGGGGCTTCCCGGGGCATCGGCGCGAAAATCGTCGCGGCAGCACTGGCCCACGGTGATGCGGTGGTGGCCACGGCCCGCAACGCCCATACCGTCACCGAACGCTTCGGTGAGCAACCCGGGCTGCTGGCGGTGCAACTGGACGTGACCGACGAATCCCAGGCTGCCGACGTTGCCCGTGCCGCCATTGAGCACTTCGGGCGCATTGATGTGTTGGTCAACAATGCCGGTTTTGGCCTGCTGGGCGCGGTGGAGGAGGCGTCTGCCGATGAGGTTCGCCGCTTGTATGAAACCAATGTGTTCGGGCTGCTCAATGTCACTCGCGGTGTATTGCCGTTCATGCGCCAGGCGCGCAGCGGGCATGTGATCAATATTTCGTCGGTGGGCGGTTTCCGTTCCGGGGCGGGGTTCGGCACGTACTGCTCGACCAAGTTTGCCGTTGAAGGGTTGAGCGAGGCGCTGCACGCAGAGCTGGCACCCTTGGGCGTCAAGGTGACGGTGGTGGAGCCGGGCTATTTCCGTACCGACTTCCTGGATGGCAACTCCCTGGTGGAGTCGCCCTTGATCATCGACGATTACGCCGCCACGTCCGGCGAGGTGCGCAAGCTGGCCAAGGTCTACAACCAGCAGCAACCGGGTAACCCGGAGCTGCTGGCAGTGGCCATGATCAAGCTGGTGGAAGCGCCGCATCCGCCGATGCGCCTGGCCCTGGGTACCGACACGTTGCAGGCGATCGAGGACAAGCTGGCCTACGTCAAGGAAGAGACCGCCGCCTGGCGTGAACTGTCGGCCTCAACCGATTTCTGACACCCAATGGCGTAGCAGCTGCTAGGGGCCGGGCACCAAAAACGCCGCCTCCAGCAGTTGCCGGGTGTAGGCATGCTGGGGGTTGGCGAAGATCGCGGGTGCATCTCCCTGTTCAACCGCCTGCCCGTGTTTTACCACCATCAGTTGGTGACTCAAGGCCTTGACCACCGCCAGGTCGTGGCTGATGAACAGGTAGGTCAGGTTGTACTTGGCCTGCAGGTTGCGCAGCAGTTCCACCACCTGGCGCTGCACGGTACGGTCGAGGGCCGAGGTCGGCTCGTCCAGCAGAATCAGCCGGGGCTTGAGCACCAGGGCGCGGGCAATAGCGATGCGCTGGCGTTGGCCGCCGGAAAATTCGTGAGGGTAGCGATTGCGGGTTTCCGGGTCCAGGCCCACTTCCTTCAGCGCGGCGATAATCGCCGCTTCCTGCTCGGCGGCAGTGCCCATCTTGTGGATACGCAGGCCTTCGCCGACGATCTCGCTCACGCACATGCGCGGGCTCAGGCTGCCAAACGGATCCTGGAACACCACCTGCATTTCCCGGCGCAGCGGGCGCACCTGTTGCTGGCTGAGCTTGTCCATCTGATGGCCTTCGAAGCGGATGCCGCCCTTGCTCGCAATCAGCCGCAAAATTGCCAGGCCCAGGGTGGATTTGCCCGAGCCGCTTTCACCAACGATGCCCAGTGTCTGGCCCTGGGGCAGGCTGAAGTTGATGCCGTCCACCGCCTTGACGTAATCGACGGTATTGCGCAGGAAGCCTTTCTTGATCGGGAACCAGACCTTCAGGTCATCGACTTCCAGCAACGGTGGGCCGACTTCATTGGTGGCGGGCCCGCCGCTGGGTTCCGCTGCCAGCAGCTCCTGGGTGTAAGGGTGCTGCGGCGCCTCGAACAAGGTTTCGCATTCGGCCTGCTCGACAATGCAGCCTTTTTGCATCACGCATACCCGGTGGGCGATGCGCCTGACCAGGTTCAAGTCGTGGCTGATCAACAGCAACGCCATGCCCAGGCGCGCCTGCAGTTCCTTGAGCAGCTCCAGGATCTTCAGCTGCACGGTGACGTCGAGTGCCGTGGTCGGCTCGTCCGCAATCAGCAACTCCGGCTCATTGGCCAGGGCCATGGCGATCATCACCCGCTGGCGCTGGCCGCCGGACAGCTCATGGGGCAGCGCCTTGAGGCGTTTGTGGGGCTCGGGGATGCCCACCAGTTCCAGCAACTCCAGGGTGCGTTTGGTGGCCACCTTGCCGGTAAGCCCCTTGTGCAGGCCGAGCACTTCGTTGATCTGCTTCTCGATGGAGTGCAGCGGGTTCAACGAGGTCATCGGCTCCTGGAAAATCATCGCAATCCGGTTGCCGCGGATATGCCGGATGGTCTTTTCCTTCAGGGTCAGCAAATCGTGGTTGGCGTACTGGATCGTGCCCGACGGGTGACGTGCCAGCGGGTAGGGCAGCAGGCGCAATATCGAGTGCGCCGTGACCGACTTGCCCGAGCCGCTTTCGCCCACCAGTGCCAGGGTTTCGCCGCGCTTGATATCGAAGCTGACGTTGTTCACCACCCGCTGGTGGCTGTTGCCTACGACGAACTCGACGGAGAGGTCGCGGACTTCGATCAGATTGTCCTGATTCATCTCATTTCCTCGGGTCGAAGGCATCGCGAGCGGACTCGCCGATAAACACCAGCAGACTCAACATGATCGCCAGCACGGCAAACGCACTCATGCCCAGCCACGGCGCCTGCAGGTTGGATTTGCCCTGGGCCACCAGTTCACCCAGGGACGGCGAGCCGGCCGGCAGGCCAAAACCCAGGAAGTCCAGCGCGGTGAGGGTGCCGATCGCCCCGGTCAGGATGAACGGCATGAAGGTCATGGTGGAGACCATGGCGTTGGGCAGGATATGGCGGAACATGATCGCGCCGTTCTGCATCCCCAGCGCCCGCGCCGCCCGCACATATTCCAGGTTACGCCCGCGCAGGAACTCGGCGCGCACCACGTCCACCAGGCTCATCCAGGAAAACAGCAGCATGATCCCCAGCAGCCACCAGAAGTTGGGTTGCACGAAGCTGGCGAGGATGATCAACAGGTACAGCACCGGCAAGCCGGACCAGATTTCCAGGAAACGCTGGCCGGCCAGGTCGACCCAACCACCGTAGAAGCCCTGCAACGCGCCGGCGATCACGCCGATGATCGAGCTGAGCACGGTGAGCGTCAGGGCAAACAGCACGGAAATCCTGAAGCCGTAGATCACCCGCGCCAGCACATCGCGGCCCTGGTCATCGGTGCCCAGCAGGTTGTCCCGTGACGGCGGGGCGGGGGCCGGAACTTTCAGGTCGTAGTTGATGCTCTGGTAGCTGTACGGAATCGGCGCCCACAACGTCCACGCGTCCTTGGCCTTGAGCAGCTCCTGGATATACGGGCTCTTGTAGTTGGCTTCCAGCGGGAATTCGCCGCCGAAGGTGGTCTCGGGGTAGCGCTTGAGCGCCGGGAAATACCAGTCGCCGTCGTAGTGCACCGCCAGCGGCTTGTCGTTGGCGATCAGCTCGGCGCCCAGGCTCAGGCCGAACAGGATCAAAAACAGCCACAGCGACCACCAGCCACGCTTGTTGGCCTTGAAACGCTCGAACCGGCGACGATTGAGGGGGGATAGATTCATCTCAATGCTCCCGGCTGGCGAAGTCGATGCGCGGATCGACCAGGGTGTAGGTGAGGTCGCCGATCAGCTTCACCACCAATCCCAGCAGGGTGAAGATAAACAGGGTGCCGAACACCACCGGGTAGTCGCGGTTGATCGCCGCTTCAAAGCTCATCAGGCCCAGGCCGTCGAGGGAGAAGATCACTTCCACCAGCAACGAGCCGGTGAAGAAGATGCCGATAAAGGCCGACGGGAAGCCGGCAATCACCAGCAGCATCGCGTTGCGAAACACATGGCCGTACAGCACGCGGTGGTTGGTCAGGCCCTTGGCCTTGGCGGTGACCACGTACTGCTTGTTGATCTCGTCGAGGAAGCTGTTTTTGGTCAGCAGCGTCATGGTGGCGAAGTTGCCGATCACCAGGGCGGTCACCGGCAGGGCAAGGTGCCAGAAGTAATCGAGGACCTTGCCGCCCCAGCTCAACTCATCAAAGTTGTTGGACGTGAGCCCGCGTAACGGAAACCAGTCGAAGTAACTGCCGCCGGCGAACACCACGATCAGCAGGATCGCAAACAGGAACGCCGGGATCGCGTAGCCGACGATGATCGCCGAGCTGGTCCACACGTCGAAGTGGCTGCCGTGCCGCGTAGCCTTGGCGATCCCCAGCGGGATCGACACCAGGTACATGATCAGGGTGCTCCATAATCCGAGGGAGATGGACACCGGCATCTTTTCCTTGATCAGGTCGATGACCTTCGCATCGCGAAAGAAGCTGTCGCCAAAATCCAGCCGGGCGTAGTTCTTGACCATGATCCACAAGCGTTCCGGCGCCGACTTGTCGAAGCCGTACATCTTCTCGATTTCCTTCACCAGCGCCGGGTCCAGGCCCTGGGCGCCGCGGTAGCTGGAACCGGCCACCGAGACTTCGGCACCGCCCCCGGCAATCCGGCTGGTGGCGCCTTCAAAGCCTTCGAGCTTGGCGATCATCTGCTCCACCGGGCCACCCGGGGCGGCCTGGATGATCACAAAGTTGATCAGCAAAATGCCGAACAGGGTCGGGATGATCAGCAGCAGTCGACGAAAAATATAGGCCAGCATCTCAGTCGCCCCCGCTCGCCGGATCGGCGCTCTGGTTGGTGTCCACGGTTATCGCAGGTTTCACGTCGGGTTTGCTCCACCAGGTGGCGGTGCCGACGTCATACCGTGGCGAGACCTTCGGATGGCCGAGGTGGTCCCAATACGCCACGCGGAAGGTCTTGATGTGCCAGTTGGGGATCACGTAGTAGCCGAACTGCAGCACGCGGTCCAGGGCCTTGGCGTGGGCCACCAGGCTCTTGCGCGAGTCGGAGTCGATGAGTTCTTCCACCAACTGGTCGATGGCCGGGTCTTTCAGGCCGATGTAGTTGCGGCTGCCGGGCTTGTCGGCGCTGGATGACTTCCAGTACTCGCGCTGCTCGTTACCGGGCGATGAGGATTGCGGGAAGCTGCCCACCACCATGTCGAAATCCCGCGAACGGATGCGGTTGATGTACTGCGAGATGTCGACCCGGCGAATCACCAGGTCGATCCCCAGGTCTGCCAGGTTGCGCTTGAACGGCAACAGGATGCGTTCGAACTCGGTCTGTGCCAGCAGGAACTCGATGGTCACTGGCTTGCCGGTGGTGTCGACCATCTTGTCGTCGACGATCTTCCAGCCGGCCTCTTGCAGCAGTTGATAGGCCTCGCGCTGCTGGGTGCGGATCATACCGCTGGCGTCGGTCTTCGATGGCTCGAAGGCTTCGGTAAACACCTGGGGCGGGATCTTGTCCCGCAGCGGTTCAAGAATCGCCAGCTCATCCGGGCCGGGCAGGCCGGTGGCGGCCATCTCGGAGTTTTCGAAATAACTGCGGCTGCGGGTGTAGGCGCCGTTGAACAGTTGTTTGTTGCTCCATTCAAAGTCCAGCAACAGGCTGATGGCCTTGCGCACCCGCACATCCTGGAACATCGGTTTGCGGGTGTTGAACACGAAGCCCTGCATGCCGGTGGGGTTGCCGTTGGGAATTTCTTCCTTGATCAGGCGGCCCTGGGTGACGGCGGGGGTGTTGTAGGCACTGGCCCAGTTTTTCGCGCTGATTTCCAGCCAGTAATCGAACTGCCCGGCCTTGAGGGCTTCGAGGGCCACGGTGTTGTCGCGGTAGTAATCGGTGACCCGGTAATCGAAGTTGTAGAAACCCTTGTTGATCGGCAGGTCCTTGGCCCAGTAGTCCTTGACCCGCTCGTAGCGGATCGAACGCCCGGCCTTGACCTCGGCCACCTTGTACGGGCCGCTGCCCAGCGGAATCTCCAGGTTGCCCTTGGAGAAGTCGCGGCCCTCCCAGTAATGCTTGGGCAACACTGTCAGTTGCCCAAGGATCAGCGGCAGTTCGCGGTTGTTGGTGCGCTTGAACTTGAACAGCACCCGCAGCGGGTCCTCGGCGATCACTTCGTCGACATCCGCGTAGTAGGTCTTGAAGATCGGCGAGCCGTCCTTCATCAGCGTCTGGAAGCTGAACACCACGTCTTCGGCACGGATCGGGTGGCCGTCGTGGAAGCGCGCTTCGGGGCGGATGTAGAAGCGCACCCAGCTGTTGTCCGGGGCCTTTTCGATCTTGCCGGCCACCAGCCCGTATTCGGTGATGGGTTCGTCCAGGCTTTGCTGGGCGAGGGTGTCGTAGATCAGGCCGATATCATCTGCCGGCACGCCCTTGCTGATGAATGGGTTGAGGCTGTCGAAGCTGCCCATGCTGGATACGCGGAAGGTGCCACCCTTGGGGGCATCCGGATTTACGTAGTCGACGTGTTTGAAATCGGCGGGGTACTTGGGCGGTTCGTTGTAGAGGGTCAGGGCATGTTGCGGGGCCGCATTGGCCGCGGCGCAAAACAGCAGGCTGCCAAGGATCGCAGTACGCAAAGGTATCATTGGGCTTTCTCCGAAGCTTTCAGCCACCATGCGCTCAGGCCCAGGCTGTAGGGCGGCGTGGTGACGAAGGCGAACCGGTTGCGGTACGCCAGGCGATGATAGTTGAGGTACCAGTTGGGAATACTGTAGTGCTGCCACAGCAGGACGCGGTCCAGCGCCCGGCCGGCGGCCAACTGTTCTTCACGGGTTTGCGCCGCCAGCAGTTGGTCCAGCAGGTGGTCGACCACCGGGTTGGCGATGCCTGCGTAATTCTTGCTGCCCTTGATCCCCGCCTGGCTGGAGTGGAAATACTGCCACTGCTCAAGGCCGGGGCTGAGGGTCTGGTTGAGGGTCATCAGAATCATGTCGAAGTCGAACTGATCGAGGCGTTGTTTGTACTGTGCGCGGTCTACCGTGCGCAAGCGGGCATCGACGCCGATGCTTGTCAGATTCTCGACATAGGGCTGCAGGATGCGCTCCAGGTTCGGGTTCACCAGCAGAATCTCCAGCCTCAGCGGCTGCCCGTCACTGTTGAGCAAGCGTTGCCCGGACAGCTTCCAGCCGGCGTCCGCCAACAATGCGAGGGCGCGGCGCATCGTGTCGCGAGGAATGCCACGACCGTCGGTCTGGGGCAGGCTGAATGGCTGGGTAAACAGGTTGGCCGGCAGTTGGTCGCGATAGGGCGACAGCATCAGCCACTCATGGCCGGTCGGCACGCCGGTGGCGGAGAACTCGCTGTTGGGGTAATAGCTGAGGCTGCGTTTATAGGCGCCGCTGAACAGGGTGCGGTTGGTCCACTCGAAATCGAACATCAGCCCCAACGCTTCGCGGACCTTGGCCTGGCTGAAGGCCGGGCGCCGGCTGTTCATGAACAGTCCCTGGCTCTGGGTCGGTATCTGGTGGGCGATCTGCGCCTTGATCACATCGCCGCGGTTGACCGCCGGGAAGTTGTAGCCGTTGGCCCAGTTCTTCGCCTGGTGCTCGATATAGATATCGAACTCGCCGGCCTTGAACGCTTCGAAGGCCACGTCGCTGTCGCGGTAGAACTCCACCTCGACCTTGTCGTAGTTATACAAACCACGGTTGACCGCCAGGTCCTTGCCCCAGTAATCCTTGACCCGCTCGAACACCAGTTGTCGCCCGGGGCTGACCTTGCTGATGCGGTAAGGCCCACTGCCCAGCGGCGGCTCGAAGGTGGTGGCCTTGAAATCGCGGTTTTTCCAGTAATGCTGGGGCAATACCGGTAGCTCGCCCAGGCGCAGGATCAGCAACGGGTTGCCGGCGCGCTTGAACACAAAACGAATGCGATGCCGGTTAAGAATGTCGACCCGGGCCACTTCCTGCAGGTTGGTGCGGTACTGCGGGTGACCTTCGGTCAGCAGCGTGCGATAGGAAAACGCTACGTCGTAGGCGGTGATCGGCTTGCCATCGTGAAACCGCGCTTCAGGGCGCAGGTTGAACACCACCCAGCTGCGGTCCTCGCTGTATTCCACCGATTGGGCAATCAGGCCGTAGCTGGAAGTCGGCTCATCGCCAGAGGGGGCGTACTGGCCGGTGCCTACCATCAGCGGCTCATTGAGCTCGTTGACGCCGTATTGCAGGAAGTTGGCGGTGGAGACCGGGCTGGAACCCTTGAAGGTGTACGGGTTGAGGGTGTCGAAAGTGCCAAACGCCATGACCCGCAAGGTGCCGCCCTTGGGCGCTGCGGGGTTTACCCAGTCGAAGTGGGTGAATTTGGCCGGGTACTTGAGCGTGCCGAACTGCGCATAACCGTGGCTCTCGGTAATGGTCGCGTTCGCGGAAAAGCTCAAGGCCAGACTTATTAGTAGAAGGAGGGGACGCTTCAAGTCAGGGATCCGATCCAGGCGGCTTGGGCTTTATGAACCGTACAGTAACAGCTTGTTCCGATTGGAAAAAGGCTGGCGCCGCAGGAGGGAGACTACAGGCTTGGATGGGGGTTGGCAGGGTGAAGAACAAAGGGGGAGCTGTTGCCAGTTCCCCCTCGTGTTTGCTGCTTAGCGCGGCCCGGAAACCACCAGCATCTGCCCAGGTTTCAGCGCCTGGCCAGTGCGTGGGTTCCAGCGCTTGAGATGTTGCATCTCGACGTTGAAGCGCTTGGCGACGATGTACAGCGAATCGCCTTTCTTGACCTTGTACTGCACCGGCTTCTTGCTGTCGGTCTTGGCCACCAGCTTGCGGGTGTCCTGCATCACCAGGGTCTGGCCGACCTTGAGCGCCTGCCCGTTGAGCTTGTTCCAGCGCTGCAGGTCATGTACATCGACCTTGTTGGCCTTGGCGATCAGCGTCAGGTTGTCGCCGCTGCGCACCTTGTAGTTGCGGGTGCGACCGGCAATGGCCTTGTGCTCAACGTCGTCGAACACCGGCTTTTTCGGGCGCATGCTCAGCAATTCTTCGGGCTTCATCGCCGAAAGGCTGCTGGCCAGCAACTGCGCCTTGGACGTCGGCACCAGCAAATGCTGCGGGCCGTCCAGGGTGGTGCGCTGTTTCAAGGCCGGGTTGAGCTGGAACAGTTCGTCTTCGTCAATCTCGGCCAGCGCGGCGACCCGTGACAGGTCCATGCTGGTCTTGATTTCTACCACTTCGAAGTACGGCGTGTTGGCGATCGGGTTCAAGTTGACGCCATACGCCTCGGGGGCCAGCACCACCTGGGACAGCGCCAGGAACTTGGGCACGTAGTCCTTGGTTTCCTGGGGCAGTGGCAGGTTCCAGTAGTCCGTCGGCAAACCGAGCTTCTCGTTACGCTCGATGGCCCGGCTGACCGTGCCCTCACCGGCGTTGTAAGCCGCCAGGGCCAGCAACCAGTCGCCGTTGAACATGTCATGCAGGCGAGTCAGGTAGTCGAGGGCAGCGGTGGTGGAGGCGGTGATGTCGCGGCGGCCGTCGTAGGCGCGGGTCTGACGCAGGTTGAAATAGCGCCCGGTGGCGGGAACGAACTGCCACAGGCCGACCGCATCGCTGCGGGAATAGGCCATTGGGTTGTAGGCACTTTCAATCACTGGCAGCAGCGCCAGCTCCAGCGGCATGTTGCGTTCTTCAAGGCGTTCGACGATGTAATGAATGTAGAGGCTGCCGCGTTCGCCGGCGTTCTCGAGGAAGGATGGGTTGCTGGCAAACCACAATCGTTGCTGTTCAATGCGCGGGTTGACGCCTAACCCGTCCTGCAATTGAAAGCCCCGGCGCATGCGTTCCCAGACATCCTGGGGCACTTCCGGGCTTGGCTTCTCTGATAGCCAAAGGGGTTTTTGCTTGATCTTGGCGGTAAGGTTTGGCTTGGGTTGCACGGTGGATTGTGCGGCAAAATGGGTCGATTGGCAGCCCGCCAGAGTAGCGGACACA
The DNA here is from genome assembly GCF_013386315.1 of Pseudomonas sp. P7779. Classification (NCBI taxonomy): domain Bacteria; kingdom Pseudomonadati; phylum Pseudomonadota; class Gammaproteobacteria; order Pseudomonadales; family Pseudomonadaceae; genus Pseudomonas; species Pseudomonas sp. P7779. The sequence continues at coordinate 27,894 of NZ_JACARZ010000013.1, forward strand.
GCCACCGCCACGGCTTGAGCCAGGCGGGTCAATGCGTCTGAATGGTTGGTTTTACGAATAGATGACGACATTGGCTGGAAGTAAGTTCCGGGCAAAAATGTCGGGCGATTCTAGAAAGCGCGTGGGTTGCGGTCAACCATTCAGAAATTACGTACTAAATTCCGCGCGCTTAGAACGTATCTTTCCACGACCTCAAGCTAGCAAACACCTCACTCCCGGCCCGGTTATCGCGGCCATTCCGTTCGTCCGCTTTTTCTTTAACGGATGTTTCAGAGGTCCGCAGAAAAGGGTTGGTGCGTTTTTCCAGGGCCAAAGTCGAAGGCAATGTTATCTGGCCGTTCGCCCGCAGTTGCCGCACGTTCTCCACCCGTTCGGCGATATCCGCGTTATGCGGTTCCACGGCCTGGGCGAATTTCAGGTTACTTTGTGTGTATTCGTGGGTGCAGTACACCAGCGTGTTGGCCGGCAAGGCCGCCAGGCGTTCCAGTGAGGTGTGCATTTGCTGCGGGGTGCCTTCGAACAGGCGGCCACAACCGGCGGCGAAGAGGGTGTCGCCACAGAACAGCACGCCCTCGTGATAAAAGGCGATGTGCCCCAGGGTATGGCCGGGTACGGCAAACACCTCGAAGTCCCAACCCAGCACGTTGATGCGGTCGTTATCCTGGAGTGCCACGTCCCGCGCCGGGATCTTTTCATTTGCCGGGCCGTAGACCGTGGCGCCTGAAACACTTTTAAGTTGCTCGACGCCGCCGACATGATCATGGTGATGGTGAGTCACTAGGATGTCGCTGAGGGTCCACTCGGGATGCTGCTGGAGCCAGGCCAGCACGGGCGCGGCATCACCGGGATCGACCACCGCGCAGCGCTTGTTCGGCTGATCCTGTAACAACCAGATGTAGTTATCGGTGAAGGCGGGCAGGGCACTGATCTGTATCATTCTTTGATTCGCCAAGCTGAACACATTGGTGCATCTTAGAGCTTCTTGGCGCGTTGGAGAATGCAATGACTGATAAAGCGTTCGCCCAGGCCGATCCCGAGTGGCTGGCACTGATCGGTGCCGCCCGTGAATGGCTGTCCGGGCCTGTCGGGCAATTTTTACTGGATGAAGAACGGCGCATGCTCGAAGACGAGCTGGGTCGGTTCTTTGGTGGTTACCTGGTGCATTACGGGCCGTCGGCACAAACCCCGCCGTCGGCACCCCAGGTGCAACGCAATGTGCGCCTGGGGGCGCCGCTGCCGGGGGTTGAAATCGTCTGCGAGGAGCAGGCCTGGCCGTTGAGCGAACATGCGGCCGATGTGGTGGTGATGCAGCATGGCCTGGATTTCTGCCTGTCGCCCCACGGTTTGCTGCGCGAAGCGGCCAGCAGCGTGCGCCCTGGTGGCCATTTGCTGATCATTGGCATCAACCCCTGGAGCAGTTGGGGCTTGCGCCATGTGTTCGCCCATGACGGGCTGCGCCAGGCGCGCTGCATCTCGCCGTCGCGAGTCGGCGACTGGTTGAACCTGCTGGGCTTTGCGCTGGAGAAACGCCGCTTCGGGTGCTATCGTCCGCCGCTTGCGTCTGCCAAGTGGCAAGGCCGGCTGGCCGGCTGGGAACGCAGGGCCGGTGCCTGGCAATTGTCCGGCGGGGGTTTCTACCTGTTGGTGGCGCGCAAGATCGTCGTTGGCCTGCGCCCGGTGCGCCAGGTGCGTCGCGAGCCGATGGGCAAGCTGGTGCCGATGCCGATGGCCAAGGTCAATCGCAAGCAGAGCGAACAGTAAACATACCTTTTTGATTTCAGGTCGAGCCTCTCGACCTCGGGCACTTGTCGGTCGATTATCGGCAACCCGCTTTGATGGATCCCGCTTTAATGGACAGTGAAATGACCGATACCGTAGAACTCTTCACCGATGGCGCCTGCAAGGGCAACCCCGGCCCCGGCGGATGGGGCGCCTTGCTGGTGTGCAAGGGCGTGGAGAAGGAACTGTGGGGCGGCGAAGCCAACACCACCAACAACCGTATGGAACTGATGGGCGCGATCCGTGGCCTGGAAGAGCTCAAGCGCCGTTGCGACGTATTGCTGGTGACCGACTCCCAGTACGTGATGAAGGGCATCAACGAGTGGATGGTCAACTGGAAGAAGCGCGGCTGGAAGACTGCGGCCAAGGAGCCGGTGAAAAACGCCGACCTGTGGCAATTGCTCGATGAGCAATGCAATCGCCACAACATCACCTGGAAATGGGTGCGCGGGCACATCGGCCATCCCGGCAACGAGCGGGCCGACCAACTGGCCAACCGCGGTGTGGATGAAGTGCGCGGCTACAAACAGAGCTGATGCCGGTTGACGTGTTAAGATCCCGCCCTTTGAAATGTACCAAACCGTTGAGAGCTGAACCCTGATGGCCATCCGATCTGTTGTACTCGATACCGAAACCACCGGCATGCCGGTGACCGACGGCCACCGGATCATTGAAATCGGCTGTGTCGAACTGATGGGCCGCCGCCTCACCGGCCGGCACTTTCACGTCTACCTGCAACCGGACCGGGAAAGTGACGAAGGCGCCATCGGCGTCCACGGCATCACCAACGAATTCCTGGTGGGCAAGCCACGGTTTGCCGAAGTGGCGGATGAGTTCTTTGAGTTCATCAACGGCGCGCAACTGATCATCCATAACGCGGCGTTCGACGTTGGCTTCATCAACAACGAATTCGCGCTGATGGGGCAGACCGACCGGGCTGATATCACCCGGCACTGCTCGATCCTCGACACCTTGATGATGGCGCGTGAGCGTCACCCGGGCCAGCGCAACAGCCTCGATGCGTTGTGCAAACGCTATGGCGTCGACAACTCCGGCCGTGAACTCCACGGCGCGTTGCTCGACTCCGAGATTCTCGCCGACGTCTACCTGACCATGACCGGTGGCCAGACCAGCCTGTCCCTGGCCGGTAATGCCTCGGACGGCAATGGTTCGGCGGAAGGCTCGGGCAATCGTCCTTCGGAAATCCGCCGCCTGCCAGCGGATCGCCAGCCCACTACGATCATTCGTGCCAGCGAGCAGGACATGGCCGAGCATGCAGCGCGCCTCGAGGCGATCGCCAAGTCTGCCGGCGCACCCGCGCTATGGACCCAATTGACCCAGCAATAACCGTCACCCCAGCGCCAGCCCCTGGCTGGCCCTGATCAGGTCATATGCCTTGCGCGCAATCGGGTTCGCCGTGTTCGGACGGATCCACAGGTAGTACGTGACCTCCGGCATCCTCGGCAATCCATCGTTTTCCCCCAATACCCGCATATCCGGCCCTAGCATCTCCATGCTCCGTGGGGTCACGCCCAGCCCTGCGCGGGTCGCGGCCTTGATGCCGATCAGGTTCGATGCCAGGTACGCCTGGCGCCACGGGATATTCGCCCGTTCCAGCGCCTCAAGGGCGTAGCGCCGATAAATGCTCGGCTCATCCACCAGAATCAATGGCAGCGGCTCGCTTGGCGAGTGAATGTATTGCGCCGAACAAATCCACCACACCGGCGAGGTGCGCAGTGCAAAGCCCTCCAGGTTGGCATCGGCGCGGGTGGAAATCACCATGTCGACCTTGCCCCGGTGCAGGTCATCCATCAGGAACGGGCTGCGCCCGACGTCGATCTCCAGGCGCAGGCGCGGTGCCGAGCGGGCGATGTGGCTGAGGATCGGCGGCAGGATGGTGTCGGCGATGTCGTGGGGCGAGCCGATACGCAGTACGCCGCTAAGGCTGCTTTCCCGCAAGGAATTGAGTGCATCGTCATTCAGCGAGAGCATCTGCCGCGCATGCCGCAACAGCTGCATCCCGGGTTCTGTCAGTTGTTTTTGCCGGCCACGTTTTTCAAACAGGCTGACGCCCACTTGTTGTTCCAGACGCTGCATATGCTGGGTGACGGAAGATTGTGTGCGTGCCAGGTGAGTGCCGGCTTCGGCAAAGCTGTGGTGGTCGACCACGGCGATAAAGGTGCGGAGCAGTTCAAGATCGAGGGTCGACATGGCCATTCCAGGGCGTTTTTATATCAAGGGTGCGAAGATAAACATTACAGATGTTTATGTTTTGTCGCGCCGGGTTTTTACGAGGGCTAATGAATTCGAGTATATGGCCAAAAGTCAGCGCGTCCATATACGGGAAGTTATAACGATATTAGATATTTGAATTTCCGTTAGCCCGGCACTCTCCCTAGCATGCCCCCACATCAGGTCGGGGTACGCCGATCGCTAATGAGGGGAGTTCCATGGGGTTTGTGCGCGCGGCGGTAAAACGAAGGTTGCCTGTGGTCCTGGGCGCGTTGATCGCCCTGGGCGGCAGCGCAGTGGCTCAGGCCGATGCGACCCTGGACAAGATCCAGCAGCGCCATGTGCTGGTGGTCGGCGTGCTGCTGTCTGGCGGGCCGTTTGGCGGCATCGACCCCACCACCCAGAAGCCCAGGGGCTTGAACGTCGACCTGGCCAACGAGCTGGGTCGTCAGTTGGGCGCCGAGGTGCAGCTGGTGCCGGTATTGCCGGCCAACCGTGTGCAGTTCCTGCAACAGGGCAAGGTCGACCTGCTGATCGCCAATATGGAATGGACCGCCGAGCGTGGCGAGATCCTCGGGTTCGTGCCGACGCCGTTCTACAAGATCGGCGGCACTGCTGCCGTACTCAAGGACAGCAAGATCACCCGCTGGGAAGATCTCAAGGACCAGCCGGTGTGCACCTCCCAGGGCAGCAGCTACGTCAAGCCGCTGACCGAACTGGGCGCGCAGATCAAGGCCTTCAAGAGCTCTTCGGAATCCCTGCTGGCCCTGCGCGGCAACAACTGCGTCGCTGCGGTGCATGACTCCACCCTGGTCAACCCGCTGATCAACGACAGCGCCGAATGGAAGGATTACCGCACCCTCAGTCCCGAGCTGAACCCTGCGCCATCGGTGATCTGGACCCGCCGTGGCGAGAACGACACCCAGGCCAAACTCGACCCCATCGTCAAGGACCTGCACCGCAGCGGCTGGCTGATCGAAGCCCAGACCCGCAACCACATCACCCCGGCGTCCCCGGCGCTGGTGGAGTTGCAGAAACAGTTCAAGGGCGCCTGACACATGACATTGAGAACCCTGACTGCCTTGGGCCTGGCACTGTGCGCCAGCCTGGCCCACGCCGACGCCACCCTCGACAAGATCCAGCAACGCCACGCCATCAGCGTCGGCGTGATCCTCAGCGGTCCGCCGTTTGGCACCATCGACCCCAAGACCGGCGAACACCTGGGCTACAACGTCGAACTGGCCAAGGGCCTGGGCCAGGCGCTGGGTGTGGAGACCAGGACCGTTTCGGTACTGGCGCCCAACCGCGTGCAGTTCCTGCAACAGGGCAAGGTCGACGTGCTGATCGCCAACATGCAGTACACCGACGAACGCGCCGAGATTCTCGACTACGTGCCCACGCCCTATGAAGAGGTCGGCGGCGCGGCGTTGATCCGCAAAGGCGCCGGGATCACCCAGTGGGCCGACCTCAAGGACAAGCCGGTGTGCGTGTCCCAGGGCAGCAACTTCATCAAGCCGTTGCAGGAAACCTACGGCGCGCAGATCAAGGCGTTCCGCAGCCAGTCCGAATCTTTGCTGTCGTTGCGCGGCAATGGCTGCGTGGCGGCGGTGCACGTCAGCCCGACCATGCACGCGCTACTCGGCGATGCCGAATGGTCCGGCTACGAGATCCCGTTGCCGGGGGATTTGATCCCGTCCAAATCCGTGATCTGGATCCGCAAAGGCGAACACGACACCCAGGCCAGGCTCGACGCCATCGTGCGCGACTGGCATCGCAGCGGCTGGTTGATCGCCCTCGGCGAACGTACCGGCATGGCTCCGTCCCAAGCCCTGCGTGATCTGCACGAGCAGTACAGCCATGAGTGAAGCGCTATTCGCCACCCTGCAACAACTGCTCGGCGCCGCCCATGTGCAGCGCAGTGAAGATGCCGCCCAGTACCTGACCGACAAACAGGGCCGCTACACCGGCGAGGTGATCGCCGTGGTGCATCCGGCCAACACCGAGGAAGTGGCCGCCGTGGTGCGTGCGTGTGTCGCCCTGGAAGCGCCCATCGTGGTCCAGGGCGGCAACACCGGCCTGATGGCGGGTGCCACACCGGATGCCAGCGGCCGCGCGGTATTGTTGCTGCTCGACCGCATGAACCGGGTGCGCGTGATCGATACCGACAACGACACCCTGACCGTCGAAGCCGGCTGCATCCTGCAAAACATCCAGGACGTGGCCCGTGAAGCCGATCGCCTGTTTCCATTGAGTCTGGGCGCCGAAGGCAGTTGCACCATCGGCGGCAACCTTGGCACCAATGCAGGCGGCACCGCCGTGCTGCGTTATGGCAACACCCGCGAGTTGACCCTGGGCCTGGAAGTGGTGACCGCCGAAGGCGAAATCTGGAATGGCCTGCGAGGGTTGCGCAAGGACAACACCGGCTACGACCTGCGGGATTTGTACGTGGGCAGCGAAGGTACCCTCGGGATTATCACCGCCGCGACCCTGAAGCTGTTCCCGCTGCCCAAGGCCCAGGCGACAGCGCTGCTGGCGTTTGACGAGTTGGCCCAGGCGGTGGCGTTCCTGTCCCATGCCCGCGCCGGTTTTGGTGCAAACCTAACTGCATTCGAATTGCTCAGCGCCGATTGCCTGGCGTTGTTACGCGAGCAATTTCCCGAGGGCCCGCAACCGTTTCTCAACGCCAGCCAACCCTGGTTTGCCTTGCTGGAGCTGTCGGATAACCACGGTGAAACCCACGCCCGCGAAGCCTTCGAAACGGTCCTCGGTGAAGCCTTCGAACAGTCACTGCTGGCCGACGCACTGATCGCCGAAAGCCTGGCGCAAAGCGAAGCGCTATGGCTGCTGCGGGAGAACATGAGCGAAGCGCAGAAGCGTGCCGGACGCAATATGAAGCACGATATCTCGGTGCCCATTTCGCAAATCGTCGCCTTCGTCGCCCATACCGATGCGCTGTTGCAGACGCATTTCCCCGGTGTTCGCAACTTCACGTTCGGGCACCTGGGGGACGGCAACCTGCATTACAACGTGGCTCATCCGCTGGATTCAACGGTTGACGAGCACATGCGCAACTACGCCGAATTGAGCTTGCTGGTACACGACAGCGCCCATGCCCACGGCGGCTCCATAAGCGCCGAACACGGGATTGGCCAGCGCAAGGTCGGCCTGCTGGGCCGCTACAAAAGCCCGGTGGAACTGGACCTGATGCGCCGCATCAAGCGGGCCCTCGACCCGAAAAACCTGCTCAATCCCGGCAAAGTCATTGAGGTGCAGCCATGACCGTTCGCCTGTCCAAGCGGGTGCAGCGCGTGTCGCTGTCGGCCAATGCGGCGGCCAAATCCCGCGCCACGGAACTGCGTGACGCCGGCCGCGACATCCTGGACCTGACCACCGGCGAGCCGGATTTCGATACCCCGGAGCACATCAAGCAAGCCGCCTGCGCAGCCATTGCTGCGGGCGCCACCAAGTACACGCCGACACCCGGGGTAAAAGCCTTGCGCGTGGCCGTGCAACGAAAACTGGCCGAAGAAAACCACCTGGACTATTCGCTGCCGAATATCGTGATCGCCAACGGCGCGAAACAAATCATCTTCAACGCCTTCGCCGCAACCCTCGACGACGGCGATCAAGTGCTGGTGCCGACGCCTTACTGGCCGTCGTTCCCCGACAGCGTGCGCTTCAACGGTGGCGAGCCGGTTTTTATCGAGTGCGGGCTGGAGCAGGGCTGCAAACTGCTGCCCGCCCAGCTGGAGCAACACATCAATCAACGCACCCGCTGGCTGATCCTTAACGGCCCGGGCAACCCGAGCGGTGCGGTGTATAGCGAGGCTGAACTGCATGCGCTGGCCGAGGTGCTGCGTCGCCATCCCCAGGTGCTGGTGCTGCTGGATGAACTCTACGAACACATCCGCTTCGACGGGCGCCCGGCCCAGAGCCTGCTGAACGTTGCGCCGGATTTGCAGGACCGTTGCCTGCTGGTGGGCGGCGTGTCCAAGACCTACGCCATGACCGGCTGGCGCATCGGTTTCGGCGCCGGGCCGCAGGCCTTGACCCATGCAATGGCGGTTGTTCAGTCGCAATCCACCTCCGGTGCTTCCTCCGTGGGCCAGGCCGCTGCATTGGCTGCATTCACCGGCGGGCTGGGCTTTTTGGCCGAGCAGGTAGCGGCCTATCAACTGCGCCGGGACCTGTTGATGATGGCCCTCGGCACCGTCGAGGGCCTGGAAGTACTCGAACCCCAGGGCGGCTTTTTCGTGTTCGTGCGTTGCGCCGGGTTGCTTGGCCGCTATCGCCCGGACGGTCAGCGCCTGAACGATGATGGCGATGTCGTCGCGTACTTGCTGGAGGAGGGCGTCGCCGGAGTAGCGGGCAGTGCCTACGGCCTGTCGCCGTGGTTTCGCCTGTCCATCGCCACGGCGACCGACAGCGTGGCCGAGGCCGGCCGCCGTATCGCTGTCGCCTGCGGCAAGCTGCGGGGCGTCGAATGAGTCATTGGCTGGAGCTTTTTGTGCACTGGGCCGCCGGTATCGGCCTCAACTACAGCTTCCTGCTGGATGCCTATCAGCGCGGCACCCTGGAGCAGGGCGCGCTGACCACCGTGCTGTTGTGCCTGTTCACCGTCGTCGGCAGCCTGCTGGCCGGGATCAGCCTGGCAGCGCTGCTGACTTCCGGCAACCCGTGGCTGGCCAAACCGGCGCGGGTGTTTATCGAAGTCACCCGCAACACGCCGACCCTGGTGCAGCTGTACTGCGCATTCCTGGTGTTGAACATGCTGCTGACCCAGGCCGTCGGCGCGGCCAACCCGCTGACGCCGTTTGCCTGGGTGGTGATCGTGATTTCGCTGCACAAGGGCGCGTTCCACGCCGAAGCCCTGCGCGCCGGCATCGAGGCGGTGCCCGCCGTGACCCTGGAAGCCGCCAGCTCCCTGGCGTTCAGCAGCCGGCAATTGCTGTGGAATGTGCAGTTGCCGTTGGCCCTGCGCTTCGCGCTGCCGTCGCTGATCAACAACCTGATCGACCTGGTGAAAATGACCGCCGTGGCCTCGGCCATCGCCGTGGGCGATATCACCTACGCCTCGATCATGATCTGGACCCAGAGCGACAATGTGCTGGAGCTGATGATTCTGATCCTGAGCTTTTTCGGCTTGCTGAGTTTTACCGTCAATTGTGTGGGGCGCTGGCTGGAAGCGCGCCTGAGGATGCCCGGCTATGGCCATTGATTCATTCCCGGTGCTGTCGGCGTTGCTGCAATGGTCGCCGGCGCTGGTGACTGGTTTCGGCCAGAACATCCTGATCAGCCTGGTGGCGATTGGTCTCGGCTCGCTGCTGGGGCTGATGGTGGGCGCGTTAACCCTGTCGCCGTTGCGCCTGCTGCGGTTGCCCGCGCGGATCTGGGTGCAGGTTTTCCGCAATGCACCGTGGCTGGTGCTGATCTATTTCACTACCTACGTGTTCCCGTTCGAGATCCATATCGGCAGCAGCTACGTGTCGTTCCCGGACTGGGTCAAGGTGACGATTGGCCTGGCATTGCCGGCCAGCGCCAACGTGGCGGAGATCTTTCGCGGCGCCATCGGCTCGATCCCCAGCACCCAATGGGAAGCGGCGCGCTCACTGGCATTCACCCGCGGCCAGATATTCAGCTCGATCATCCTGCCCCAGTGCTTCAAGCGCATGTTGCCGCCGTGGATGAACCTCTACGCGGTGGTCACCATGGGCACCGCCCTGGCGTCGCTGGTGGGCGTGCACGACGTGATCGACACCGCACAGATCGCCAGCAACACCGTGAACATGACCGGCTTTACCGTGGTGATCTACCTGAGTTTGCTGGTGCTGTTCTTTGCCTACTGCTACCCGATTTCCCGTTTGACCCAACGCCTGGAGCGCCGTTATGCCTTCTATTGAACCCCTGGTCAGCCTGCGGGATTTGCAGCTGTCGTTCGGTGACAACCGGGTGCTCAAGGGCATCGACCTCGACGTGCATCGCGGCCAGGCGGTGTCGATCATCGGCCCGTCAGGCTCGGGCAAGTCGACCATCCTGCGTTGCATCACCGGCCTGTTGCAGCCCCAGCGCGGCACCATCCGCGTGGGCGAAACCCGGGTCGATACGCTGACCCAGGAAGCCCAGCGCATCGAGCTGCGCAAGCGTGTGGGTTTTGTGTTCCAGCAATACAACCTGTTCCCGCATTTGTCCGTGCTGGAAAACCTGGTGATCGCCCCGCGCAAGGTGCTCGGTCGCAACCGTGCCGATGCCGAGAAAGATGCCCGGGCGCTGTTGGCCAAGGTGCGCATGGAGCACAAGGCCGATGCCTATCCGGGCCAATTGTCCGGCGGCCAGCAGCAGCGGGTGGCGATTGCCCGGGCGTTGGCGATGCGCCCCGAGCTGATCCTGTTCGATGAAGTGACCTCGGCCCTGGACCCGGAAACCGTCGGTGAAGTACTGACGGTGATTCGCGAGCTGACCGAAGAAGGCATGACCTGCGTGCTGGTGACCCACGAAATGCGCTTTGCCGAAGAGATCAGCGACATCGTCTATTTCACCGAGAACGGCGTGATCGTCGAGCACGGCAGCGCCGAGCAGATCTTCCAGCGCCCCACCAGTGAACGGACCCAGGAATTCCTGCGCCATGCCTTGGGCGATCCCGGCCGTCGGCCACCGATCGCCAATGATCCGTACCTGTTGACCAACCTGAGCCGCTACACCCTGTCCGTCTAACAAGAGGAACCTCGTCATGAGTACCGCAAACCGTGCCGCCGTTATCGAAGACTTCCTGCAGCAGATCCGCGTCATCAACCAGCGTGGCGTAGACCGCGCGGCCCTGGTGGAAATCGTCGGGCTGCTGGAAACCCTGGCCGAGCGCCGGGACCTGTTCAACTTCAGCGAATTCCCCGCGCCGGTGCCGGGGCAGGGCAGTACCGCGTTCCGCTATCGCCTGAACGACGACGGCGACACGCCCACCCTGTACCTGAACTCGTTGCTGCCGGGCAAAAGCACCCTCCCGCACAACCACGAAACCTGGGCGATCATCAGTGCCGTTGAAGGCCAGGAAATCAACTACGTGTATGGCCGCAACGATGAAGGGCGTGAGGAAGGCTTCACCACCCTGACCCTTGAGAAAGAAGTCGTCGTGCAGCCGGGCACCTCTATCTCGTTCCTCGGTGAAGACCTGCACGGGATTCGCGTTGAGGGTGAGCAGGCGACCTTGCATTTCCACCTGTACGGCTTGCCGCTGGAATCCCTCAATGGCCGTTATGGCGTTGAAGCAGACGGCCGGATCCTCAACTACAACGCCTCGCAGATGGCGCCTTCAATCCGGGCGTATTCCTGAGCACAACACACATCAAATGTGGGAGCGGGCTTGCTCGCGAATGGGGTGTGTCAGCCAATGAATGCGTTTCTGACCCACCGCATTCGCGAGCAAGCCCGCTCCCACAATTGGATCAGCGTTCATCCAGGGTTTTTTATGATTGATCTGTATTACTGGCCTACGGGCAACGGCCTGAAAGTCGGCATCCTGCTGGAAGAGCTGGAGGCGGAGTACCGCCTGATTCCGGTCAACATCCGCGAAGGCGCGCAGAAGCAGGAAAGCTTCCAGTGCATCAGCGCCAATGGGCGGATTCCGGCGATTGTCGACCACCGCCTTGAAGCACCCCTGAGCCTGTTCGAGTCCGGGGCGATCCTGAACTACCTGGCCGACCAGGCCGGGCGCTTCCTGCCGCCCGCCGGCACCGCCGAGCGCCAGAAGGTCCAGGAATGGCTGTTCTGGCAGGTAGGGCATATCACCCCGTACCTGAGCCAGTTGCAGCTGTTCAAGGAGAAGGCCCCGGAACCGATTCCCTTTGCCCTGGACCTGCTGAACGCCGAAGCCACGCGCCTGTATCGGGTGCTGGAGCAGCGCCTGGCCGAGGTGCCGTATGTGGCGGGCGAATATTCGGTGGCCGACATGGCGATTTTTCCGTGGATCCAGCCCCTGCGCCAAGGCCAGGACCTGGCGGACTACCCGAACATCCAGGCCTGGCGTCTGCGCATCAAGGCGCGCCCGGCAGTCCAGCGGGCCTATGCCAAGGGCCGTGAAGTGGCCGCCGGCGAGCGTTCGCTGGCCTTGCAGTAACCCATCTATTTTTTGCGGGACTTCCATGAGCCAGACCATCACACCCGGGCAATTGCAACAATGGCTGTTTGACGGCCAGGAAATCGCCCTGTTCGACGTACGCGAGCATGGCCAATACGGCGAGGCCCACCTGTTTCACGGGGTGAACCTGCCCTATAGCCGCCTGGAACTGGAGGTGCAGCGCCTGGCACCGAATCCCCGGGTGCGCCTGGTGATCTACGACCAGGACGGCGGCGATGTGGCTGCGCGCACGGCACTGCGTTTGCAAGCGCTGGGCTACCGCCATGTGCATGTACTGGAAGGTGGTGCGAACGCTTGGCAGGCGGCGGGTTTGCAGTTGTTCGCCGGGGTGCATGTGCCGTCGAAAGCCTTTGGCGAATTGGTGGAAGAGGCCAGCCACACGCCCCACGTCACCGCGCAGCAACTGGCGGACTGGCAGGCCACGGGCGAGCCGCTGGTGGTGCTGGACGGTCGGCCGTTCGATGAATACCGCAAGATGACCATTCCCGGTTCGATCTGCTGCCCCAATGGTGAGCTGGGTTACCGCGTGCACGACCTGGTGCCGGATGAAACCACGCCGATCGTGGTCAACTGCGCCGGGCGTACCCGCAGCATTATCGGCGCCCAGACGTTGATCAACCTCGGGGTGAAGAACCCGGTTTATGCCCTGGAAAACGGTACCCAGGGTTGGTACCTGGCGGACTTCAAGCTGGAGCATGGCAGCACCCGGCGTTATGCCGACCAGGTCTCGACGGATCTGGGTCGGCAGCGCGAAGCTGCCCGGCAGTTGGCGGAGCGGGCAGGGGTGGTCAGTGTCAAGGCGGAGCAGGTCCGGCAATGGGCGGCGGACCCGGCCCGTAGCCTGTTCCTGTGCGATGTGCGTACCGCTGAAGAATTTGCCGCCGGCAGTTTGCCGGGGGCGCAACACACGCCGGGCGGGCAGTTGATCCAGTCCACCGACCTGTACATCGGCGTGCGTCAGGCGCGGGTGGTGCTGCTGGACAGTGATGGTGTGCGTGCGCCGATTGTCGCCAGTTGGCTGCGGCAGTTGGGGCATGAGGCGTATGTGCTCGAGGGTGGCGTCCACAGTGGATTGGCGCTGGAGGCCAAGGAGGCCGTGCCCTTTGACGCGCTGCCGCTGATCTCGGTGCAGGCGCTGGCCGATGCGCTGAAGGACGACACCGTGGACCTGGTGGACCTGCGCCCGAGCATGATCCATCGCAAGGGCCGGATTGCCGGTTCGCGCTGGTCGATCCGTTCCCAGTTGACCGCCGGTACGCGTCCGTTGGTGCTGCTGGCGGATGATCCGGCGCTAACTGCTTTTGCTGCGCTGGGGATGGGCGACGATGTGCGCTTGCTCGACGGCGGCTATGCCGCGTGGGTTGCGGCCGGTTTGCCGGTGATCGAGGATGCGCAAACGCCTCCGGACAACCAGTGCATCGACTTCCTGTTCTTCACCCACGACCGCCACAGCGGCAACAAGGACGCTGCCCGCCAATATCTCGCCTGGGAAATTGGCCTGTTGGCACAGATGAGCGAAGCGGAAATCGCCAGTCTCAAGCCGTTGTTGCCCGCGTCACGGGTGCGTACCCGGCTGATTCACGCGGCGCGTACCGAAGGCGGCAATGGTGGTCGGGCGGTGAACGTACCGATCATCCGCCTGAGCACCGTGCTGTTCGACAACCTGGCCCAGATGCGTGACGCCCGCTCCCGACGCGACAGTGAGCGGGTCCTGAGTTACGGCGCACGCGGCAATCCCACTGCTTTTGCCCTTGAAGACCTGGTCACCGAACTTGAGGGTGGCTATCGCACACGGCTGTATGGCACCGGGCTCGCCGCCGCGGCGCAGACGTTCCTGGCCTACCTGCGGCCCGGCGACCATGTGTTGATCACCGACGCCGTCTATTCGCCGGTGCGCAAACTGGCCCGGGAGTTCCTCCAGCCATTCGGCATCGAAGTCAGCTATTTCGCCCCGGACGGCAGCGGCCTGGAAGCGCAACTGCAGGCCAACACCAAAATGGTCTACGCCGAAGTGCCGGGTTCGCTGCTGTATGAGCTGTGTGACCTGCCCGCGCTAGCCGCACTGTGCAAGCCGCGGGGCATTCTGTTGGCGGTGGACAACACCTGGGGCTCGGCGTACCTGTACCGCCCGCTGGCGCTGGGTGCCGACATCTCGATCATGGCCTTGACCAAGTACCTTGGCGGCCACAGTGACGTGATGATGGGCAGCGTCTGCACCACCGAAGCGGCATGGCCGGCCCTGGCGAAAATGAGCGATACCTTTGGCAATGCAGTGAGTGCCGACGATGCCTACCTGATCCTGCGTGGCGCACGCACCCTGGCTTCCCGGCTGGACGTGCACGAGCGCCAGGCGTTGAAGATTGCCCAGTGGTTGCAGGCGCAGCCGCAGGTCAAGCGGGTGTTTCATCCGGCACTGGCGGAGCATCCTGGCCACGCGCTGTGGAAGCGTGACTTCAGCGGGAGCAACGGTTTGCTGTCCTTCGAACTCGACCGCGCGGATGCCGGCTACGTCGAACGGTTTATCGACGGCCTGCAGCTGTTTGGCCTGGGCGCATCCTGGGGCGGCTTTGAAAGCCTGGTGACCCTGGCCGATACACAGGATCGCCAGAACGCCGCCGACCGTGGATTGAACCCGGTGGTGCGCCTGCATGTGGGGCTGGAGGATGTGGAGGCGTTGATCGAGGATCTGCAGCGCGGGTTCGTGGCGGCGGGGCGTTGAGCCTCGCAGCATGACAATTTGCGTCCGCCCATAGGTGCCAATCGAACTTTGTGTTTAACTTCGGCACCTGAAATTCGTTTCACTACCACCACTAGAAGGATTCCGTTCATGGCTCAAGTTACCCTCCGAGGCAACCCTGTCCAGGTCGAAGGCGATTTGCCGAAAGTCGGCGCCAAGGCGCCAGACTTCACCCTGACTGCCGGCGACCTGTCTGACGCGACCCTGGCGACTTTCGCCGGCAAGCGCAAAGTGCTGAACATTTTCCCAAGCGTTGATACCCCGACCTGCGCCACTTCAGTTCGCAAGTTCAACGCTCAGGTCAACGACGTGAACAACACCGTAGTGTTGTGCATCTCCACCGACCTGCCATTTGCCCAGGCGCGTTTCTGCGGTGCCGAAGGCCTGGAAAACGTGAAGAACCTGTCGGACTTCCGTGAGGCAGCCTTTGCTGTCGACTACGGTGTAGCGCTTGCTGATGGCCCGCTCCGCGGCCTGACCGCCCGTGCCGTCGTGGTACTGGACGAGAACGACAACGTGCTGCACAGCGAACTGGTCAGCGAAATCGGCCAAGAGCCGAACTACGAGGCAGCCCTGGCTGTTTTGAAGTAACTGTTACTACGCATTACTGTCGTTTTGCAGTAACACGCGTGATGCAGTATTACGGCCTGGCCTAGTCCAGGCCGTTTTTATTTGTGCTTCAGATGCTTAGCCAGATAGCGAATGGACTAAGCACAGAAGTTAAAAGTTGTAATCCAAGGTAAATAGCCGGTAAAGGCGCTTTTCTTAACGCGCCCCAGTGCTTATCTTTCAGCCTCCCGAAGAAGAAGCTCTCGTACCCAATGGTTGATCACTCCATGCAATCCACCCCTCGTCACTCCCGCCGCTGGCTGTTCGGCCTTCTCGTACTGCTGGTCATTGCCGGCCTGTGCTGGAAGTTCTGGCCTGGCACCAGCCACAAGGACAGCGCCGAGAAGAAGCCCGCCGGGCATGCCGGCAAGTCGGGGATGATGCGCCCGGGCTTTGGGGGTTCCACTGGCCCGGTGCCGGTGCGTGTGGCGCCGGCGGTGCTGGGCGAATTCCCGGTGTACTACAAGGCGCTGGGTACGGTGACGGCACTCAACACCATCAATGTGCGCAGCCGGGTTGGCGGAGAGCTGGTCAAGATCGCCTTTGAAGAGGGGCAGATGGTCAAGGCCGGTGACCTGCTGGCGGAAATCGACCCGCGCAGTTACCAGAATGCCTTGCTCCAGGCCCAGGGCACGTTGCTGCAGAACCAGGCCCAGCTGAAAAACGCCCAGGTCGACGTGCAGCGTTATCGCGACCTGTATGCCCAGGACAGTATCGCCAAGCAGACCCTGGACACCGCCGAAGCGCTGGTGTTGCAGTACCAGGGCACGGTCAAGACCAACCAGGGCGCGGTGGATGACGCCAAGCTCAACCTCGAATTCACCAAGATCCGCGCACCGATTACCGGGCGTGTCGGCCTGCGCCAGGTGGACGTGGGCAACCTCGTCGCCGCCAACGACACCACCTTCCTGGCGGTGATCACCCAGACCCAACCCATCAGCGTGGTCTTCACGTTGCCGGAAAACACCCTGGAAACCGTGCTGGCGCGTTATCACGCCGGCAACAAGCTGCCGGTGGAAGCCTGGGACCGTGGCGATGTCGCGGTGAAAGCCACGGGCGTGTTGCAGAGCCTCGATAACCAGATCGACGTCACCACCGGCACCCTGAAATTCAAGGCGCGGTTCGATAACAAGGACCAGGCGCTGTTCCCCAACCAGTTCGTGAACGTGCACTTGCTGGCCGACACCCTGCACAACGTGGTGCTGGCGCCGTCGGCGGCGATTCAGTTCGGCAATACCGGCACCTTCGTCTACGTGCTCGATGGCGACAAGAAGGTCAAGGTGCGTCCGCTGGTAATCGGTGATTCCGACGGCGACAACACCGTGGTCAAGCAAGGCCTGGCCGCCGGCGACCGCGTGGTGCTGGAAGGCACCGACCGCCTGAAGGACGGCAGTGACATTGAAGTGGTCAACGACAGCACTGAAGTGCCGACCACGCCGACCGAACACCTCCAGGGTCAACCGGCAGCCAAGACGCAACAAGGCCCGGCTGATGCCGCCAAGGCGCAAAAGGGCGGCGCATGAACCTCTCGCGGCTGTTCATCCTTCGCCCGGTAGCCACTACCCTGAGCATGCTGGCCATTGTCCTGGCCGGCGTGATCGCTTATCGCCTGCTGCCGGTCTCGGCCTTGCCCCAGGTGGATTACCCGACCATCCGGGTGATGACCCTGTACCCCGGCGCCAGTCCGGACGTAATGACCAGCGCGGTCACGGCGCCCCTTGAGCGTCAGTTCGGGCAGATGCCCGGCCTGACCCAGATGGCGTCCACCAGCTCCGGCGGCGCCTCGGTGCTGACCCTGCGTTTCAACCTCGACATCAACATGGATGTCGCCGAGCAACAGGTGCAGGCCGCGATCAACGCCGCCACCAACCTGCTGCCCAAGGACCTGCCGGCGCCGCCGGTGTACAACAAGGTCAACCCGGCGGACACCCCGGTGCTGACCCTGGCCATCACCTCCAAGACCATGTTGCTGCCCAAGCTCAATGACCTGGTCGACACGCGCATGGCGCAGAAGATCGCGCAGATCAGCGGCGTCGGCATGGTCAGCATCGCCGGCGGCCAGCGCCAGGCGGTGCGGATCAAGGTCAACCCCGAGGCCCTGGCGGCCAACGGCCTGAACCTGTCGGACGTGCGCACCCTGATCGCCGCCTCCAACGTCAACCAGCCCAAGGGTAACTTTGACGGCCCCACGCGGGTGTCGATGCTCGACGCCAACGACCAGTTGGTCTCGCCCAAGGAATACGCCGAACTGATCCTCGCCTACAACAACGGCGCGCCGTTGCGGCTCAAGGATGTGGCGCAGATCGTCGACGGCGCCGAGAACGAACGCCTCGCGGCCTGGGCCAACGAAAACCAGGCGGTCCTGCTGAACATCCAGCGCCAGCCCGGGGCCAACGTCATCGAGGTGGTGGACCGCATCAAGGCGCTGTTGCCAAGCATCACCGACAACCTGCCGGCGGGCCTGGACGTGACGGTGCTTACCGACCGTACCCAGACCATCCGGGCCTCGGTCAAGGATGTACAGCACGAATTGCTGATCGCCATTGCCCTGGTGGTGATGGTGACGTTCCTGTTCCTGCGCCGCTTCAGCGCGACCATTATTCCGTCCATCGCCGTGCCGCTGTCCCTGGTGGGCACCTTCGGCGTGATGTACCTCGCCGGTTTCTCCATCAACAACCTGACGCTGATGGCGCTGACCATCGCCACCGGTTTTGTGGTGGACGACGCCATCGTGATGCTGGAGAACATTTCCCGCTACATCGAGGAAGGCGATACACCGCTCAATGCGGCGCTCAAGGGCGCCAAGCAGATCGGCTTCACCCTGATTTCCCTGACCCTGTCGCTGATCGCGGTATTGATCCCGCTGCTGTTCATGGCGGACGTGGTGGGGCGCTTGTTCCGTGAATTCGCGATCACCCTGGCGGTGGCGATCCTGATTTCCCTGGTGGTGTCCCTGACCCTGACGCCGATGATGTGCGCGCGGTTGCTCAAGCGTGAGCCGAAAGAGGAAGAGCAGGGCCGTTTCTACAAGGCCAGCGGCGCCTGGATCGACTGGCTGATCGAGGCCTACGGGCGCAAGTTGCAGTGGGTGCTCAGGCATCAGCCGCTGACCCTGCTGGTGGCCATCGCCACCCTGGGCCTGACCGTGGTGTTGTACATGGTGGTGCCCAAGGGCTTCTTCCCGGTGCAGGACACCGGTGTGATCCAGGGCATTTCCGAAGCGCCACAGTCGATTTCCTTTGCGGCGATGAGCCAGCGCCAGCAGGAACTGGCGAAGATCATCCTCGAAGACCCGGCGGTGGAGAGCCTGTCGTCCTATATCGGGGTAGACGGTGATAACGCCACCCTCAACAGTGGTCGCCTGCTGATCAACCTCAAGCCCCACGGCGAACGGGACCTGAGCGCGGCACAGATCATCACGCGTCTGCAGCCGCAGTTGGACAAGCTGGTGGGGATTCGCCTGTTCATGCAGCCGGTGCAGGACCTGACCATCGAAGACCGCGTCAGCCGTACCCAGTACCAGTTCAGCATGTCCTCGCCGGACGCCGAGCTGCTGGCCTTGTGGAGTGAAAAGCTGGTACACGCCCTCAGCCAGTTGCCGGAACTCTCCGACGTCGCCAGCGACCTGCAGGACAAGGGCCTGCAGGTGTACCTGGTGATCGACCGTGACGCCGCATCGCGCCTTGGTGTGTCGGTGTCGACCATCACCGACGCGCTGTACGACGCGTTCGGCCAGCGGCAGATATCCACCATCTACACCCAGGCCAGCCAGTACCGCGTGGTATTGCAGGCCCAGTCCGGTGAAACCCTCGGCCCGGACGCCCTGAACCAGATCCATGTGAAAACCACCGACGGTGGCCAGGTGCGGCTGTCGAGCCTGGCCCATGTGGAACAGCGCCAGGCCCAGTTGGCAATCGCGCATATCGGTCAGTTCCCGGCGGTGATGATGTCGTTCAACCTGGCCCCCGGCGTGGCGCTGGGCAAGGGCGTCGAACTGATCAACCAGACCCAGAAAGACATCGGCATGCCGGTGGGCGTGCAGACCCAGTTCCAGGGCGCGGCCCAGGCATTCGAGGCTTCGCTGTCGAGCACCTTGCTGCTGATCCTGGCGGCGGTGGTGACCATGTACATCGTGCTCGGGGTGCTCTACGAGAGCTATATCCACCCGATCACCATCCTCTCGACCCTGCCGTCGGCAGCGGTGGGCGCCTTGCTGGCCTTGCTGCTCAGTGGCAACGACCTGGGGATGATCGCGATCATCGGCATCATCCTGCTGATCGGCATCGTGAAGAAGAACGCGATCATGATGATCGACTTTGCCCTCGACGCTGAGCGCAACCAGGGCCTGGACCCGCAAACCGCGATCTACCAGGCGGCGCTGTTGCGCTTCCGGCCGATCCTGATGACCACCCTGGCGGCGCTGTTCGGTGCCGTGCCGTTGATGCTCGCCACCGGCTCCGGCGCCGAGTTGCGCCAGCCGCTGGGCCTGGTGATGGTGGGCGGGTTGCTGGTGAGCCAGGTGTTGACCCTGTTTACCACCCCGGTGATCTACCTGTATTTCGACCGCCTCGGCCGTCGCTGGCGCAAAGAGCCGGTGCGCCTGGAGCCGGTTGAGTCATGAACCTGTCCGGACCATTCATTCGCCGGCCGGTAGCCACCATGCTGCTGAGCCTGGCGATCATGCTGCTGGGCGGCGTCAGCTTCAACCTGTTGCCGGTGTCGCCATTGCCGCAGATCGATTTCCCGGTGATCGTGGTGTCGGCCAGCTTGCCGGGGGCCAGCCCCGAGGTGATGGCGTCGACGGTGGCCACGCCGCTGGAGCGCTCCTTCGGCGCGATTGCCGGCATTACCACCATGAGCAGTTCGTCGAGCCAGGGTTCGACCCGGGTGATCCTGGCGTTCGACTCCAATCGCGACATCAACGGCGCGGCGCGGGAAGTGCAAGCGGCGATCAACGCCTCGCGTAACCTGCTGCCCAGTGGCATGCGCAGCATGCCCACCTACAAGAAGATCAACCCGTCCCAGGCGCCCATCATGGTGCTGTCCCTGACCTCGGACGTGTTGCCCAAGGGCCAGCTGTACGACCTGGCCTCGACCATTCTGTCCCAGAGCCTGTCCCAGGTGCCGGGCGTGGGTGAAGTGCAGATCGGCGGCAGCTCGTTGCCCGCCGTGCGTATCGAACTGGAACCCAAGGCCCTCGACCAGTACGGCGTGGCCCTGGACGATGTGCGGAATACCATCGCCAATGCCAACGTGCGCCGGCCCAAGGGTTCGCTGGAGGACAGCCAGCGCAACTGGCAGATCCAGGCCAACGACCAGCTGGAAAAGGCCAAGGACTATGAACCGCTGCTGATCCGCTACCAGAATGGCGCGGCCTTGCGCCTGGGGGATGTGGCGAAGATCAGCGACGGCGTCGAGGACCGCTACAACAGCGGCTTCTTCAACAATGACTCGGCGGTGCTGCTGGTGATCAACCGCCAGTCCGGCGCCAACATCATCGAGACGGTGAAGCAGATCAAGGCACAACTGCCGGCCTTGCAGGCGGTGTTGCCGTCCAGCGTCAAGCTGAACCTGGCCATGGACCGTTCGCCGGTGATCACCGCCACCTTGCACGAAGCCGAGATGACCCTGCTGATTGCCGTGGCCCTGGTGATCCTGGTGGTGTACCTGTTCCTCGGCAACTTCCGCGCCTCGCTGATTCCCACCCTGGCGGTGCCGGTGTCGCTGGTGGGCACGTTTGCAGTGATGTACCTGTTCGGCTTTTCCCTGAACAACCTGTCGCTGATGGCGCTGATCCTCGCCACCGGCCTGGTGGTGGACGATGCCATCGTGGTGCTGGAGAACATTTCCCGGCACATCGACGAGGGTGTGCCGCCGATGAGGGCGGCGTACCTGGGGGCCCAGGAAGTCGGCTTCACCTTGCTGTCAATGAACGTCTCGCTGGTGGCGGTGTTCCTCTCGATCCTGTTCATGGGCGGTATCGTTACCAGCCTGTTCCGCGAGTTTTCCATCACCCTGGCAGCGGCGATCATCGTCTCGCTGGTGGTGTCGCTGACCCTGACCCCGATGCTCTGCGCCCGCTGGCTCAAGCCGCATGTCAAAGGCCAGGAAACAGGCTTGCAGCGCTGGAGCCAGAAGATCAACGATCGCATGGTGGCCGGCTACGCCCGCAGCCTGGACTGGGTGCTGCGCCACAAGCGCCTGACGCTGCTCAGCCTGTTGGTGACCATCGGAGTCAACGTCGCGCTGTATGTGGTGGTGCCGAAAACCTTCATGCCCCAGCAGGACACCGGGCAACTGATCGGCTTTGTGCGTGGCGACGACGGGCTGTCATTCAGTGTGATGCAGCCGAAGATGGAAATCTTCCGCAAGGCGGTCCTGCAGGACCCCGCGGTGTTGAGCGTGGCAGGCTTTATTGGCGGCAACAGCGGCACCAACAACGCGGTGATGCTGGTGCGGCTCAAGCCCATCAGCGAACGCAAGATTTCTGCCCAGGCGGTGATCGAGCGCATGCGCAAGAATGTGCCACTGGTGCCCGGCGGGCGCCTGATGCTGATGGCTGACCAGGACCTGCAATTCGGCGGCGGCCGCGACCAGACCACCTCGCAGTATTCCTACATCCTGCAAAGCGGCGACCTGGCGGCCTTGCGCCTGTGGTACCCGAAAGTGGTTGCCGCGTTGCGTGAGCTGCCGGAGCTGACCGCCATCGATGCCCGTGAAGGACGTGGGGCGGCCCAGGTGACGCTGATTGTCGACCGCGACCAGGCCAAGCGCCTGGGCATTGACATGGACATGGTCACTGCCGTGCTCAACAACGCCTACAGCCAGCGGCAGATTTCCACCATCTACGACAGCCTCAACCAGTACCAGGTGGTGATGGAGGTCAATCCGAAGTACGCCCAGGACCCGATCACCCTCAATCAGATGCAGGTGATCACGTCCACCGGTGCGCGCGTGCCGTTGTCGGCCATCGCTCACTATGAGAACAGCCTGGCGGACGACCGGGTCAGCCATGAAGGCCAGTTCGCCTCGGAAAACATTGCGTTTGATATGTCGCCCGGCGTCACGGTGGAGCAGGGCACGGCTGCCATTGAGCGGGCGATTGCCAAGGTCGGCCTGCCGGAAGAGGTGATCGCGAAGATGGCCGGTACGGCCGACGCCTTCGCCGCCACCCAGAAAGGCCAGCCGTTCATGATCCTCGGTGCACTGGTAGCGGTGTACCTGGTATTGGGGATTCTGTATGAGAGCTATATCCACCCGCTGACCATTCTGTCGACCTTGCCGTCGGCGGGGGTGGGCGCCTTGCTTTCGATTTACCTGCTGGGGGGCGAGTTCAGCCTGATCTCGCTGCTGGGGCTGTTCCTGCTGATCGGGGTGGTGAAGAAAAACGCGATCCTGATGATCGACCTTGCGCTGCAACTGGAACGCAAGGACGGCATGAGCCCGCTGGAATCGATCCGCGCCGCCTGCCTGGTGCGGCTGCGCCCGATTCTGATGACCACGCTGGCGGCGATTCTTGGCGCCGTGCCGCTGCTGCTCAGCACGGCCGAAGGCGCGGAAATGCGCCAGCCCCTGGGCCTGACGATTATCGGCGGGCTGGTGTTCAGCCAGATCCTGACCCTCTACACCACGCCTGTGGTTTACCTTTATCTCGACCGCCTGCGCCACCGTTTCAACGGTTGGCGCGGAGTGCGTACCGATGCTGCCCTGGACACTGCGCTATGACCGATTCAACGTTTCCCACCGTGCAACGTCTGGCGATGACTCGCGGCTCAAAGCTGCTGAGCCTGGCCCTGTGCGGCGTGATGCTCAGCGCCTGCGCCGTCGGCCCGGACTACAAACGCCCCGAATTGACCGAGCCTGCCCAGTACAAAGAGGCCCAGGGCTGGCGCCAGGCCGCGCCCAGCGACTCGCTGGCCCGGGGCGCCTGGTGGGAGCTGTACGGCGACAAACAACTCAATGAGCTGGTAGAAAAACTCAACAGCTCCAACCAGACCGTGGCCCAGGCCGAGGCGCGTTATCGCCAGGCCGCCTCGCAGGTGCGCAGTGCCCGTGGGGCGTTCTTCCCCACGGTTGACCTGAGTGCCTCGAAAAGCCGGGCCAGCCAGGGTACCGGCAGCAGTAACGCCAGCCTCAGCAGCTCCAGCAGCGGTATTCGCGACACCCTCAACACCCAGTTGGGCGTGAGCTGGGAAGCCGATATCTGGGGCAAACTGCGCCGGGGCCTGGAAGCCAATGAAGCCAGCGCCGAAGCCAGCGCGGCGGATCTTGCGGCGATGCGCCTGAGCCAGCAATCGGAACTGGTGCAGGATTACCTGCAACTGCGGGTCATGGACGAACAGACCCGTTTGCTGCAGGCCACGGTGGACACCTACCAGCGCTCCCTGCAGATGACCCAGAACCAATACCGCGCCGGTGTCTCGGGCAAGGACGCCATCGCCCAGGCCCAGACCCAGCTGAAAAGCACCCAGGCCAGCATGATCGACCTGATCTGGCAGCGGGCGCAGCTGGAAAACGCAATTGCCGTGCTGATCGGTGTGCCGCCGGCCAACTTCAACCTGGCGGTGAGCAAGGACATTCCGGCGCTGCCGCAGATTCCGGTGAGCCTGCCGTCGCAACTGCTGGAGCGCCGCCCGGATATCGCCCAGGCGGAGCGCTCGGTGATCGCGGCCAATGCCAACATCGGCGTGGCCAAGACCGCTTACTACCCGGACCTGACCCTGAGCCTGGCCGGCGGCTACTCCAGCAGCACCTACGCCGACTGGATCAGCCTGCCGAACCGCTTCTGGTCGGTGGGGCCGAAACTCGCCATGACCCTGTTCGACGGGGGCCAGCGTTCGGCCGAAGTTGACCGCGCCGAGGCGTCCTACGATGAAACCGTGGCCAAGTACCGCCAGACCGTACTCGACGGTTTCCGCGAGGTGGAAAACTACATGGTCCAGCTCAAGGTCCTGGAAGACGAGGCGGTCGTGAGTAACGAGGCCCTCGAAGCGGCCCGGGAATCCCTGCGCCTGACCCAGAACCAGTACAAGGCCGGGTTGATCGCCTATCTCGATGTGGTCACCGTGCAAGCCACCGCCCTGAGCAACGAGCGTACGGTGCTGACCCTGCTGCAAACCCGGCTGGTTGCCAGTGTGCAACTGATCGCTGCACTGGGCGGTGGTTGGGATGGCCAAATGCAGCTGAGCGACAAGAAGTAAACCCCGCTCTGGCTGGTGTACGGGCTTGTGTGGGAGCGGGCTTGCTCGCGAAAACGGCGGGTCAGTCAACTGTGTATGAACTGACCCGCCGCTTTCGCGGGCAAGCCCGCTCCCACAAGGGTTCTGCGGTGTTTTTGAGCCAGCGGATTGGCGTCAAATTTTGAATGATGGCTATACGACAATATTTCAGGTGTACAAGATTTATTCTCGCTACAATCCCTGACTTTTCAGCCCGGCACGGATGCCGTTCGGCCCATAGGTCACGAGAAGTCCCATGCTCACCGGTAGTTATTCCCCCGCCCTGGTCCTGATTTCCCTGTTCGTCGCGATCCTCGCATCCTATACGGCGTTGGACCTGACCGGCCGCATCGCCACTGCCAGGGGCCGCGCGGTGTACCTGTGGATGGGCGGCGGCGCGCTGGCGATGGGCGTGGGGATCTGGTCGATGCACTTTATCGGCATGCTCGCCTTCCGCCTGCCCATCAGCCTTGGCTATGACGTCGGCATCACGGCGCTGTCGTTGTTGATCGCGATCCTGTCCAGCGGTTTTGCCTTGTGGCTGGTGAGCCAGCCGCGTTTGCCGGCGTGGCAACTGGCATTTGGCGCATTGATCATGGGCGCCGGCATCAGCGCCATGCACTACACCGGCATGGCCGCCATGCGCATGACCCCCGGCATCGACTACGACCCCACGCTGTTCACCGCCTCGTTGCTGATTGCCGTGGGTGCGTCGGCGGCGGCGTTGTGGATTGCCTTCAACCTGCGGCGCAACACGCCGTATGTGCGGTTGGCCCGAGGCGGGGCGGCGATGGTGATGGGTGTGGCGATTGTCGGCATGCACTACACCGGCATGGCCGCCGCGCGTTTCGCCGATGGCAGCTTCTGCGGCGCGGCCCTGGACGGCTTGAGTGGCAAGGGCCTGGATAACCTGGTGCTGGTCACCACCCTGGCAGTGTTGATCATCGCGCTGCTGACCTCCCTGGCCGACGCCCGCCTGGAAGCCCGCACCGCGGTGTTGGCCGACTCCCTGACCCAGGCCAACCAGGAACTCACCCACCTGGCCCTGCACGACATGCTCACCGGCTTGCCCAATCGCACCCTGCTCGCCGACCGGATCCAGCAGGCGATACAGCGGGTGAACGAAGAGGGCGGCTGCTTCGCGCTGATGTTTATCGACCTGGACGGCTTCAAGCCGGTGAACGACGCTTTTGGTCACCACATGGGCGACCAGCTGTTGCAGCAAGTCGGCCTGCGCCTGCGCGAAGACTTGCGCAGCCAGGACACCCTGGCCCGCATCGGCGGTGACGAGTTTGTATTGCTGGTGCAGTTGGGCCAGCCCGACGATGCGTTGCGCCTGGCCGAGCGCCAGGTGGGCATGATCAACCAGGCCTTCCACGTCGCCGAGCATGAGCTGAAAATCTCCGCCAGCATCGGCATCGCACTGTTCCCCGGCAACGGCGCCACGCCCCAGGAACTGCTGATGAACGCCGACGCGGCGATGTATCACGCCAAGGGCATGGGCAAGAACGGCTACAGCTTTTTCGACGTATCGATGAACACCAATGCGCGCAAGCAACTGCAACTGCTGCAGGACTTGCGCAATGCCGTGGAGCACGAGCAGTTCCGGCTTTATTACCAGCCCAAGTTCGACGCCATCAGCGGCCGCCCGGTCGGTGCCGAGGCGCTGCTGCGCTGGGAGCACCCGCAACAAGGCCTGTTGTTGCCGGACAAGTTTATCGAGCTGGCGGAAAAGACCGGGCTGATCATCCCCATCGGCGAATGGGTACTCAACGAAGCCTGCCGCCAGATGCAGGTGTGGTATGCCCAGGGCTATCACGACTGGCGCATTGCCGTGAACCTGTCGGCGTTGCAGTTCTGCCACGCCGGGCTGGTCAAGAGTGTCGCCGCTGCCCTGGAACGCCACCGCTTGCCAGCCAACAGCCTGACCCTGGAAATCACCGAAACCACCGCCATGAGCGATGCCGACGCGAGCATGACGGTGTTGCAGAAGCTTTCGGACATGGGCGTCGACCTGTCCATCGACGACTTCGGTACCGGCTATTCGAGCCTGATGTACCTCAAGCGCCTGCCGGCCAATGAGTTGAAGATCGACCGGGGATTTGTGCGTGACCTGGAGCACGACAGCGACGACGCCGCCATCGTCTCGGCCATCGTTGCCCTCGGTCAGGCCCTGGGCCTGCGTATTGTGGCCGAGGGTGTAGAGACCGACTCACAGCAGAGCTTCCTCACCCGGCTGGGCTGCGATTCGCTTCAGGGGTATCTGCTGGGGCATCCGTTGCCGGCCGAGGGTTTCATGGCCGACATCCAGCGCGCCGAGCAGGTGGTGAGTGTGCATTCGGTGATGTGAGCCCATGCAAAACCTGCAGGGCGCAGGTAGTATTGGATCCATCAGCTCACGTTGAACCAGGAGACCTTACACATGGACAAAGTCGTCGTCATCACCGGTGGCAGTCGTGGGATCGGCGCCGCCACGGCGCTGCTGGCCGCCGCCCAGGGCTATCGCATCTGTATCAATTACCAGGCCGATGAAGACGCCGCCCACCGCGTACTTGAGCAAGTGCGTGCCCTCGGCGCCCAAGCGATTGCCGTGCGGGCTGATGTCAGCATCGAAGACGAAGTGATTGGCCTGTTCCACCGGGTCGATACCGAACTGGGCCGAGTGACGGCACTGGTCAACAACGCAGGTACCGTCGGGCACAAGTCGCGGGTCGATGAGATGTCCGAGTTCCGCATCCTGAAGACCCTCAGGACCAATGTGTTGGGGCCGATCCTGTGTGCCAAGCATGCGCTGCTGCGCATGTCGCCCAAGCATGGCGGGCAGGGCGGCAGCATCGTCAACGTTTCATCGGCCGCCGCGCGGTTGGGCTCGCCGGGGGAATATGTGGATTACGCCGCGTCCAAGGGCGCGCTGGATACCTTCACTCTCGGGCTCTCCAAGGAAGTGGCGGGCGAGGGGATCCGGGTCAATGGCGTGCGTCCCGGGTTTATTTTCACCGACTTCCACGCCCTGAGCGGCGACCCGGATCGGGTCAGCAAGCTTGAACCGGGCATCCCCATGGCCCGTGGCGGGCGTGCAGAGGAAGTCGCGGAAGGGATTATCTGGCTGCTCTCGGACAAGGCGTCCTATGCGACGGGAACCTTTCTTGACCTGGCGGGCGGTCGTTAGTTTTGTACCGCCTGTGGCGAGGGGCACGCCGCTCGCCACAGCCCAGGTATCAGGCGCCGCGCAGCGCTTCATAGCCCCTGAGGGAAAACGCCTTGAGCAGGCTGGCCTCCGAGTCTGGATGAATGGCGTAGCCGTGATTCGAAAAACCGTCCAGGACACCGTTGCGGCTATGGCTGGCGCTTAATTTGAGATCGTCCACGTTGTCGATAAATCGCAGTACCTTATCCAGGTTGTAGGTGGCGTCGGCGCGAGAGTCCGGGTCTTGGTTGGCCGCGCTCCAGTCACCCACCTGGCGCTTCAGGTCATCGCTCACTTCGTAGTGGTCGCGGTTATCCAGGAAGTTCTTCAGCACAGGGCTTTGTTCAGTAATCTGGTCACTCGATCGATGATCTCCCTCGGGGCGCCCGGTAGCGCCTGTCATTTCGCGCACCTGTTGCTGCTCTGCGGCACGCATATAGTGGGGAGGAACGGGAAGGGGTCGCAGGCCGGCAGCTGAAGAAATAGTCATAAGGCATCTCTGATGTGAACCAAGTGAATGCGCTCTTTCTATCGTAAGAAATAGCGCACTCCTGTGTGGTTCTTAGCCCGGCTACGGTTCCCATCCGTAGGTTAAAACGACCGCACAATCTTCCCCAGCGTCTCCATCGCCTTCTCACACGACTCATCCCACGGGCTGCCGTAGTTCAAGCGAATGCAGTTCCTGAAGCGCTGTGTCGGCGAGAAGATCGGTCCCGGTGCGATGCTGATGCCCTGGGCCAGCGCCATCTGGAACAACTTCAACGAGTCGGTCTGCTCCGGCAATTCCAGCCACAGGAAGTACCCGCCGGCAGGCTGGCTGACCCGTGTCTGCGCCGGGAAATAGCGCGCGATGGCGGCGAGCATGGCGCTTTGCTGTTCTTCCAGCGCGTAACGCAATTTACGCAGGTGCCGGTCGTACCCGCCGTGTTGCAGGTAATCGGCAATCGCCGCCTGGGCGGGCATCGAGGCACACAGCGACGTCATCAACTTCAGCCGCTCGATCTTCTGCGCATAACGTCCGGCGGCGACCCAGCCGATGCGGTAGCCCGGAGCCAGGCTCTTGGCGAACGAGCCGCAATGCATCACCAGGCCTTCGGTGTCGAACGCCTTCGCCGGTTTGGGCGCCTGTTGACCGTAGTACAACTCGGCGTACACGTCGTCTTCGATCAGCGGCACCTGGTGGCTGCGCAGTAACTCCACCAGTTCCTGTTTCCGGGCCTCGGGCATGGTTGCGCCCATCGGGTTCTGGAAACTGGTCATGCACCAGCAGGCCTTGATCGGGTAGCGCTCCAGGCTTTGCGCCAGCACCTTGAGGTCGATGCCATCGCGCGGATGTACGGGGATTTCCACCGCCTTGAGTTTCAGGCGCTCGAGGATTTGCAGGCTGGCGTAGAACGCCGGTGCTTCGATGGCCACCAGGTCGCCCGGCTCGGTCACGGCTTGCAGGCACAGGTTCAGTGCTTCAAGGGCGCCGTTGGTGATCAACAGTTCTTCCATGGGCAGCATCAGCCCGCCCACCATGTAGCGCAAGGCAATTTGCCGGCGCAGTTGCGGGTTGCCCGGCGACATGTCGGTGACCACCATGCGCGGGTCCATTTCCCGGCTGGCGCTGGCCAGGGAACGGGCCAGGCGTTGCAGCGGGAACAGCGTCGGGCTGGGGAAGGCCGAGCCGAAGGGCACGGTTTGCGGGTCCTTGATGGAATCGAGCACCGAGAACACCAATTCGCTGACGTCCACCTCGGTGGACTCGTGCACATGGGCACTCACCACCGGCTCGGAAAACGGGCTGGGCGCATGGGTGTTGACGAAGTACCCGGAGCGCGGCCGGGCGCGGATCAGCCCGCGTCGCTCCAGCAGGTAGTACGCCTGGAACACCGTGGACGGGCTGACACCGTAGGTCTGGCTGGCATAACGCACCGAAGGCACGCGCTGGCCGGGCCCGAGCACGCCGGAGCGGATCAGTTCTGCGATGTCGTCGGCGAATTTTTCGTAGCGTTTCATTGGGGCTCAGTGCTTTGAACAGATTTTGCTGATTGAACACAGATCAAACGGTGGGAGCGGGCTTGCTCGCGAAAGCAATCTTTCAGTTGATGTATCCATTGACTGGCACACCGCTTTCGCGAGCAAGCCCGCTCCCACATTTTGATCTCCAGTGTTGCTGAAAGCTGGGCTCAGCGATTCAATGGCGCCACAAACCGGCTGTCCGCCGCGCTGTAAATCCACGGCTCATCCACGTCCGAGACCTTGAAGCGGATCGTCTGCGAACTGCTGGCGGGCTTCTCTGCGGTCATCGCCACCGACACCGGCACATCGGTAATCTCACCTGGTGCCAGGCTGATCTCGGTCTTGCCCTGCAGCTGGAAGCCGTCGCCGTCCATCAGCTCCAGGCGGTAATCCTGGCGCTGCTGGGTCTTGTTGATGACCTTGAGGCTGTAGATGTTCTCGATCAAGCCGTCACTGTTCTCGCGAAACATCCCCCGGTCCTTGGTCACGTCCAGCGACACCATCGGGCGTTCTACCAGCGCCACCACCAGCGCGCCGATCATCACCAGCAGCACGGCACTGTAGCCGATCAGGCGTGGCCTGAGCAGATGGGTCTTGCCACCTTGCAACTGATGCTCCGAGGTGTAGCTGACCAGGCCGGGGGCATAGCCCATTTTATCCATGATCGAATCACAGGCATCGATACACGCGGCGCAGCCGATGCATTCCATTTGCAGGCCGTCACGGATGTCGATGCCGGTGGGGCATACCTGCACGCACAGCTGGCAGTCGATGCAATCACCCAGGCCGACGTCCGCCGGTTGCACGTCTCGTTTGCGCGGGCCACGGTTCTCGCCGCGGGCTACGTCGTAGGAAATGGTCAGGGTGTCCTTGTCGAACATCACACTCTGGAAACGCGCATACGGGCACATGTGCATGCACACCGCTTCACGCAGCCAGCCGGCGTTGATGTAGGTGGCGCCGGTGAAGAACAGCACCCAGAACAGGCTTACGCCACCCATCTGCCAGGTCAGCAGCTCCTCGGCCAGCGGCCGGATCGGCGTGAAGTAGCCGACAAATGTCAGCCCGGTCAGCACGCTGATCCCCAGCCACAGCGTGTGCTTGGCCGAGCGCCGCGCCAGCTTGTCCAGGCTCCAGGGCGCAGCTTGCAGCTTGATGCGTTGGTTTCGCTCGCCTTCAGTGACCTTTTCGCACCACATGAACAACCAGGTAAACGAGCTTTGCGGGCAGGTATAGCCACACCACACACGCCCTGCGAATACGGTGATGGCGAACAGGCAGAACGCGCAGATGATCAACAGCGCCGACAGCAGGATGAAATCCTGGGGCCAGAACGTGGCACCGAAGATGTGGAATTTGCTTTCAGCCAGGTCCCATAACACCGCCTGCCGTCCGCCCCAGTTCAGCCACACGGTGCCGAAAAATGCCAGGAACAGAAAGCCTGCGCCTGCCACGCGCAAGGTACGGAACAGGCCGGTAAAACTGCGGGTGTGAATCAGGTTGTCGCTGGATTTGGCCTTCATCTTCTTTGGATGTGCAGGCTCAAACACTTCTACGGTTCGGACGGGGATTCTATCGCTCATGGTCTTTCGCTCATCAGCCTCCATCAGGCAGATGAACTATGACCGGCGCTCTGTTTGCATAACAGACTCAGGTATGGCGATAAAAAGCGGATCAGATGGACCGCCCGTGCAT
This sequence comes from Pseudomonas sp. P7779, assembly GCF_013386315.1. Lineage (NCBI taxonomy): Bacteria > Pseudomonadati > Pseudomonadota > Gammaproteobacteria > Pseudomonadales > Pseudomonadaceae > Pseudomonas > Pseudomonas sp. P7779. The sequence goes on from NZ_JACARZ010000013.1 coordinate 59,483, forward strand.
GCCTGCGACAATGTGCTGCACCCGGTGGTGCGCGGGGTGCAGCGCTTTTGAGGCGGGGCTGATCCAGGTCAATCAAATCACCGAATCACCGTCGGTAGCTTTCAAGTGCTTACGGCCGTCTTTGGCACCCGCTACGGTCAATGCGTCGGCTTCGGCTTCGGTGATATAGGTGCGGTCACCGTTCAGCTTCACGAACGACATGGATTTCTCGCTGTCGGTTTCGACCGTGACATGGGTGGCTTCCAGTTGTTTCTCGTGGCCGTCCACATCGACGGTGAAGAAACATTGCTGACCTTCGATACGTACGGGCATATCGATCTCCTTTTTGTGGGCTATTACTGATTAGGGTGGGATGCGCAGGCAATGGTTCTGCGCAACTGACTGACGGTCGATGCTGTCCATGTTCTATCGACCCCCAACAAGGAAACGTCCATGGACGCCTGGTGGCATGAAGTCTGGGTAACCCTGCAAGCGGAATTTGCCGATATCGGCGATGCCCGGCAACTCACGCAAATCACCGTTCGGCTGCTGATTGCGGCGATATTGGGCGGGATCCTGGGTTACGAGCGCGAACAGAAAGGCAAGGCCGCCGGGGTACGCACCCACATGCTCGTGGCCCTGGGCGCCGCGCTGTTCGTGTTGGTGCCGAGCATGTCCGGCTCCCAGGCAGACGCCATGAGCCGTGTGCTGCAGGGCGTGATAGCGGGTATCGGCTTTCTTGGTGCTGGCACCATCCTCAAGGGCAAGGAAGACGAGGAGGGTCAGCACGTCAAAGGGCTGACCACCGCCGCCGGCTTGTGGATGACCGCCGCCATTGGGGTGGCGGCGGGAATGGGGCGGGAATCCACGGCGGTACTCAGCACGTTGTTGGCCTTGGCGGTGTTCAGTGTGATGCCAAGAATCGTCAGGCTATTGGAAAAGAATTAGTCGCCGTATGTTTCATCAGGTCGCGCGTGAATGGGCTGACAGCGTGATATCGAGGCGTGTGCAACTTCACGCTCCTGCTGGACTGATCACTGTACCGGAATGGTGATTTGATCTTCTTTGTGATACGCGAATATGCGTTGGTCTTGAGCGAGCAAGTCAACACGAACCACCGGAAGCAGGCGCTGCGTATAGCCGTAATACTCGCGCTGAAGTTTCTTGGCCGCATCTCTTCCTGGCAAGTTGGCAGCGTTATAGAAGAAAGCCTGGAAGGGGACTTTATCAATCTCGGACACTGTCCAGGCTGAGGTGACGACTTCATTCCAATCTTCAATATAGTTTGCCGGCATCAGTTTTCTGACAGTGATGCTTAGAGAAAACTGCTGCACCGATCCACGAAACGCACACATAAAAAAATAAGCCGGTTTGACTTTGTTGAAGTGGGCCAGCCAGGTGGCGCCATCCACCACGCCTTGCTCATCGCAGTGCCGGCTCCATTCACGCTGGTAGCCTGGCAGCTCCCTGGAAGTTTCGCCGCATCCATCCGGGCGGTCACCTGTCGCACCATTGGTGGGAAAAGAGCAGCGCACGCTGATTGGGCCCGCTGCGGTGGAGGGCAATGCCGACATTATTACGCCAGCGTCCCGTGCAAACAGCTTCCTGATACCCAGGTCGGCTCGCAGGTAAGAGAATGCGGCGGCATTGCGCTCAAGCTCGCCGGGCGATGCTATGAGGCTGTCAGTGACGCGAATAAGCACCCCATTGCAGTGATACAGGGCCAGGCCATCGGCACACTGAGCAGCGGTGTCCTGGTAGCGGTTGTTTAATTTGCTTGCGATTTCCGTATCGAACGGGCCGGAGGGTTCGGTGGTGCAGGCGGTCAAGGTGCAAAGGAAAAGCAGCAGGTAGGCGGCTGTTCTTTTCATGAGGTATCTCCGAGAGGTTTTATTGTTCTGTTGTTCGCGCGTCGCGCACTTTGATCATGGGCGGCGTTCGTCTCGGCTGATACTGTCGGTTTTGACAGTTCTTTATAATTTTTTGTGAATGAAGTTGCAGCTTATAGATTCAAGTAAACGCGGAAGCCTGAAGCTTCCGCTTTTTACTTCCTGTGATCGGTCTCTTCAGACAATCACCGGAGGCATGGTCGTCGGTGGTTCCTCCACCGGTGGTGGCTGTGTGCCTGGCGGTTCCTGCTCGGGAACCGGGTCGGGTTCGGTCGGCGGTAATGTGGGCTTATCTATATTGGGATCAGGCGTTTCAGCCGGAATAGGGATATTCATCGGTGTGGCCTCCTTTGTGCTTTGCTCTATCGGTGGACAATCGCGTGGTGGATTTGATTCCCCGCCCGATGGCGGGATATCCGCCTGAACTTTTCACTCGTCGGCATGCTCGGAACCTAGACGGCCCTGCTCAGGGAGAGTGGCGTCGTTTCAGAATTTGAATCAAGCACAAGAGCGTCCACTGGGCGTTAAGGGGAGATGCTCGATGACTGCTGAAACACTGACTCAAGACGATTCAACCTCCACATTACCGCTGTCCCAGGCACTGTTGCTGCCAAGGATCGCGATTGAAAGCACGACCCCGGTGATCGATGGCGGCGAGTTCGCGGTCAAGGCTGTGGTTGGCCAGCGCGTGCAGGTTGCCAGCAAGGTGTTCGCTGATGGCCACGACAAGCTTGCGGTGATGATCCGCTGGCGCCCGCGCAGTGAAGAAAGCTGGCACAGCGTGGTGATGACCGATGTCGGCAACAACGGCTGGGAGGGCGCATTCACCGTGACCGCCCAGGGCCCGCATGAGTATTGCATCGAAGCCTGGATCGACACGTTTGCCAGCTTTCGCTACGAACTGAGCAAGAAACACGAGGCCGGGGTGCCGGTCAGCCTGGAGTTGCAGGAAGGCCGCAGCCAGGTCCTGCAAGCCGCCGAGCGCAGTGACAATGAGCTGCGTGACCGCTTGATGTTGCTGCACCACGAACTCTCCGGTTTGCTGGAAACCGAGCAGGTTGCGTTGTTCCTGCACGAAGACAGTGCACACCTGATGACCCAGGCCGATCACCGCGCCTATTTGAGCATCAGCCCGGTGTATCCGATTGATGTAGAGCGCGAGGCTGCGCAATTTGCCAGCTGGTACGAGTTGTTTCCCCGCTCGATCACCGACGATCCCGCGCGCCATGGCACATTCAACGATGTGCACTCACGGCTGTCGATGATCCACGACATGGGCTTTGACGTGCTGTACTTCCCGCCGATCCATCCGATCGGTCGCAGCCACCGCAAGGGCAAGAACAATTCCCTGACCGCCGGGCCGGACGACCCGGGCAGCCCGTATGCCATCGGCAGCGAAGAGGGCGGCCACGAGGCGATCCATTCGCAGTTGGGCACCCGTGAAGATTTCCGCAACCTGGTCAAGGCCGCCGCCGACCATGGCCTGGAAATCGCCCTGGATTTTGCCATCCAGTGCTCCCAGGACCACCCGTGGCTCAAACAGCATCCGGGCTGGTTCAACTGGCGGCCCGACGGCACGATCAAATACGCCGAGAACCCGCCGAAGAAATACCAGGACATCGTCAACGTCGACTTCTATGCGGCCGACGCGATTCCCAGCCTGTGGGTCGAGTTGCGCGACATCGTGGTCGGTTGGGTGGAAGAGGGCGTGAAGACCTTTCGCGTCGACAACCCCCACACCAAGCCGCTGCCGTTCTGGCAATGGCTGATCAGCGATGTGCGTTCTAAATACCCCGAAGTGATCTTCCTCGCCGAAGCCTTCACCACCCCGGCGATGATGGCGCGCCTGGGCAAGGTTGGTTACTCCCAGAGCTACACCTACTTCACCTGGCGCAACACCAAGGCAGAGTTGAGCGAGTACCTGAGCGAACTGAACGAGTCGCCGTGGCGCGAGTGCTTCCGGCCGAACTTCTTCGTCAACACCCCGGACATCAACCCCGGCTTCCTGCATGAATCCGGCCGCGCCGGCTTCTTGATCCGCGCCGCGTTGGCCACCATGGGCTCAGGCCTGTGGGGCATGTACTCGGGTTTTGAACTGTGCGAAGCGGCACCGGTGCCGGGCAAGGAAGAGTACCTGGACTCGGAGAAGTACGAGATCCGCCCGCGAGACTTCACGGCGCCGGGCAACATCATTGCCGAGATCGCCCAGCTCAACCGCATCCGCCGGCAGAACCCGGCCTTGCAGACGCACCTGGGGCTCAAACTCTACAACGCGTGGAACGACAACATCCTGTACTTCGGCAAACGCAGCGAGGATGGCAGCAACTTTATCCTGGTGGCCGTGAGTCTCGACCCGTTCAACGCCCAGGAGGCCAATTTCGAGTTGCCGCTGTGGGAGATGGGCCTGCCGGACGACGCCCAGACCCAGGGCGAAGACCTGATGACCGGCCACCGCTGGACGTGGTACGGCAAGACCCAGTGGATGCGCATCGAACCGTGGCATCAGCCGTTTGGCATCTGGCGCATTACCGTTTCCTGAATCGACACCGATCTCCAAACCACTGGAGATCAAAGGTGGGAGCGGGCTTGCTCGCGAAAGCGGAGTGTCAGTCTCCGAATCGGTCCACTGATATACCGCTTTCGCGAGCAAGCCCGCTCCCACATTGACCGAGTTCCTTCAGGCAGAATTTTTCGAATTCCCAGGAGTTTCCAATGGCGAAGAAACCCAAGGCTGCCACCTTTATCAAAGATCCGCTCTGGTACAAAGACGCGGTGATTTATCAGGTTCACGTCAAATCCTATTTCGACTCCAACAACGACGGCATCGGTGATTTTCCCGGGCTGATCGCCAAGCTCGACTACATCGCCGACCTTGGTGTGAACACCATCTGGCTATTACCGTTCTACCCCTCGCCACGCCGTGACGATGGCTACGACATCGCCGAATACCGCGGCGTGCACAGCGACTACGGGACCATGGCCGACGCCAAGCGCTTTATCGCCGAAGCCCATAAACGCGGGCTGCGGGTGATCACCGAGCTGGTGATCAACCACACCTCCGACCAGCACCCATGGTTCCAGCGGGCCCGCAAGGCCAAGCCCGGCTCGGCGGCGCGGGATTTCTATGTATGGTCCGATGACGACCAGAAATACGACGGCACCCGGATCATTTTCCTCGACACCGAAAAGTCCAACTGGACCTGGGACCCGGTCGCCGGCCAGTACTTCTGGCACCGCTTTTACTCCCACCAGCCGGACCTCAACTTCGATAACCCGCAGGTCATGAAAGCCGTCCTGTCGGTGATGCGCTACTGGCTCGACATGGGCATCGACGGCCTGCGCCTGGACGCGATTCCATACCTGATCGAGCGCGACGGCACCAACAACGAAAACCTCCCCGAAACCCACGACGTGCTCAAGCAGATCCGCGCCGAGATCGACGCCAACTACCCCGACCGCATGCTCCTGGCCGAAGCCAACCAATGGCCGGAAGACACCCAGTTGTACTTCGGGGACAAAAAGGGCGACGACGGCGATGAGTGCCACATGGCGTTCCACTTCCCGCTGATGCCGCGCATGTACATGGCGCTGGCCCAGGAAGACCGTTTCCCGATCACCGACATCCTGCGCCAGACCCCGGAGATCCCGGCCAATTGCCAATGGGCAATTTTCCTGCGCAACCACGATGAACTGACCCTGGAAATGGTCACCGACAAAGAGCGCGACTACCTCTGGAACTATTACGCTGCCGACCGCCGTGCACGTATCAACCTGGGGATTCGCCGCCGCCTGGCGCCGCTGATGGAACGCGACCGCCGGCGCATCGAGCTGCTCAACAGCCTGCTGCTGTCGATGCCGGGCACGCCGACCCTGTATTACGGCGATGAAATCGGCATGGGCGACAACATCTACCTCGGTGACCGCGACGGGGTGCGTACGCCGATGCAATGGTCCATCGACCGCAACGGCGGCTTCTCCCGCGCCGACCCGGCCAGCCTGGTATTGCCGCCAATCATGGACCCGCAATACGGCTACCAGTCGGTCAACGTCGAAACCCAGACCCAGGACCCGCACTCGTTGCTGAACTGGACGCGGCGCATGCTCGCGGTGCGTAAACAGTCCAAGGCGTTCGGTCGCGGCAGCCTGAAAATGCTCTCGCCCAGCAACCGCCGCATCCTGGCGTATACCCGCGAATACGCAGGCGCCGATGGCAAGAATGAAATCATCCTGTGCGTGGCCAACGTGTCCCGCAGTGCCCAGGCCGCAGAACTGGACCTCTCGGCGTTTGCCGGCATGGTTCCGGTGGAGATGCTCGGTGGCAATGCCTTCCCACCGATTGGCCAGCTGAATTTCCTGCTGACCCTGGCGCCGTATGGCTTCTACTGGTTCGTGCTGGCGGCGGAAAACCAGATGCCAAGCTGGCACGTGGAACCGGCACAAAGCATCCCGGACTTCACCACCCTGGTGCTGAAGAAACGCATGGAAGAATTGCTCGAAGCACCGTGCCGCACCACCCTGGAACAGAATGCGTTGCCGGCGTGGCTGCCCAAGCGCCGCTGGTTTGCCAGCAAGGATACGGCAATCGACAGCGTGCACATCGCTTATGGCGTGCGCTTCGGCGACCCGCAGCATCCGGTGCTGCTCAGTGAAATCGAAGTCACCAGCGCCGGCCAGGTCAGCCGCTATCAACTGCCGTTCGGCTTCCTTGGCGAAGACCAGTTCACCAGCGCCTTGCCGCAACAACTCGCGCTTGCCCGTGTACGGCGAGTGCGTCAGGTAGGTTTGGTGACCGATGCCTTCAGCCTCGACACTTATATCCGCGGCGTGATCCAAGGCCTGCAGGCCAAAACCGTCCTCGACTCCACCGATGGCGAGATTCGCTTCGAGCCCACGGCGCAGTTGGCCAAACTGGAATTGAACGACGAGTCGGAAGTGCGCTACCTCGCGGCGGAGCAGTCCAACAGTTCCGTGGTGGTGGGCGGCAGCCTGGTGCTCAAGCTGATCCGAAAAGTCAGCGCCGGGGTTCACCCGGAACTGGAAATGGGCGCCTACCTGACCGAAGCCGGCTACGAGCATATCTCGCCGCTGTTGGGCTCGGTGATCCGCCACGATGCCGATGGCCAGGACAACCTGCTGATGATCGCCCAGGGTTACCTGAGCAACCAGGGCGACGCGTGGGGCTGGACCCAGAATAACCTGGAGCGAGCGATTCGCGACGAACTGGCCGAAGCCATGTCCGAGCAGGAACAGCACTACAACGCCCTCGGCGAGCTGGCGGATTTCGCCGGCTTGCTCGGCCAGCGCCTGGGCGAGATGCACCTGGTGCTGGCGGCGCCCACCACTAACAAGGCGTTCAAGCCCGAGGTCACAACCCTCAAGGACAGCCAGGGCTGGGCCAGGCACGTGGGCGCACAAATCGACCACGCCTTGCAGTTGCTCAAACAGCATCAAACCAAGTTGAACCCTGCCGATCAGGCGTTGGTCAGTGCTTTACTGGAGCAGAAAAAGGCCATCGCCAGTCACGTTCAGGACCTGGCGAAAGCCACGGTGGGCGGGTTGCGCATTCGCGTGCACGGCGACCTGCACCTGGGCCAGGTATTGGTGGTCAAGGGCGATGCCTACCTCATCGACTTCGAGGGCGAACCGGCGCGGCCGCTGCCTGAACGTCGCGGCAAACACAGCCCGTACAAGGATGTGAGCGGGGTGCTGCGCTCGTTTGATTACGCGGCGGCCATGGCGGTGAATGTGCAGGGCGTCGACCAGTCGCCCGAGGCCAATGCGTCCCGGCAACGTGTGGCGGATCGCTACTTGCATGAGGCCAGGCAGGCATTTATCCAGGCCTATCACGCTGCCACGACTACACTGGCCCATGACTGGCAGGATGCCAAAGGCCAGGACGCAGCGCTGGCGTTGTTCAGCCTGGAGAAGGCCGCGTACGAAGTGGCCTACGAAGCAGAGAATCGCCCGAGCTGGTTGCCGGTGCCGTTGCAAGGTTTGCACGGGCTGCTCAGCGGGTTGAAACCAATATCGAAAACTGCACGCGGTGGGGAGACGTCATGAGTTTTACAAGCAAAGAACCGCTGCAGGAAAAGTTGAGTGTGATGCCCAAGCCTGCTGATATCGAAGCCCTGGTGCGGGCCGAGCACCATGATCCATTCTCGATCCTGGGTCCCCATGACGACGAGCAGGGCGGCCAGTTCATTCGCGCCTTCCTGCCGGAAGCGCTGAGTGTCCAGGTCCTGGCCCGCGACAGCGGCGAGCACATCGGCAGCCTCGATGCGACTCAGGTGCCGGGCTTGTTTGTCGGGCATTTCGGCAGCCGTCAGGCGTACTTGCTGAAGATCCAGTGGGCCGGTGGCGAACAGATCACCGAAGACCCTTACAGCTTCCAGCAACTGCTGCTGGGGGAGATGGACCTGTATCTGTTTGCCGAAGGCAATCACCGCGACCTGAGCAGTTGCCTCGGGGCACAAGTGACCAGCGTCGACGGCGTCCAGGGCGTGCGTTTTGCGGTATGGGCACCGAATGCCCGCCGGGTCTCGGTGGTGGGCGACTTCAATATCTGGGACGGGCGCCGTCATCCGATGCGCCTGCGCCATCCGTCCGGTGTGTGGGAGATTTTCATCCCGCGCCTGCAACCCGGCGCGGCCTACAAGTATGAAATCCTCGGTGCCCACGGCATTCTGCCGCTCAAGGCCGACCCCATGGCCCTGGCCACGCAGTTGCCGCCGGATACTGCGTCCAAGGTCGCTTCGCCGCTGCAGGTCGACTGGCAGGACCACGACTGGATGCAATCGCGCAGCGAGCGACAAAAGCCTAGCGCACCCTTGTCGATCTACGAGTTGCATGCCGGTTCCTGGCAGTGCGAGCTGGATGAAGTCGGCGAGGTGTCCCGCCAGTACAGTTGGCGCGAGCTGACCGAGCGGTTGATCCCTTATGTACAGCAGTTGGGCTTCACCCATATCGAACTGATGCCGATCATGGAGCACCCGTTCGGCGGCTCATGGGGTTATCAGGCGCTGTCGCAATTTGCCCCGACGGCACGTTTCGGCTCGCCGGAGGATTTCGCGTTTTTCGTCAACGCCTGCCATCAGGCCGACATCGGCGTGATCCTGGATTGGGTGCCGGCGCATTTCCCCACCGACACCCACGGCCTGGCGCAATTCGACGGCACCGCGCTGTACGAATACGCCAACCCGCTGGAAGGCTTCCACCAGGATTGGGACACCCTGATCTACAACCTCGGCCGCACCGAAGTCCACGGCTTCATGCTGGCGTCGGCGTTGCACTGGCTCAAGCATTTCCATATCGATGGCCTGCGGGTGGATGCGGTGGCCTCGATGCTGTACCGCGACTATTCGCGCAAGGCCGGTGAATGGGTACCCAACCGCCACGGCGGGCGGGAAAACCTTGAGGCCATCGACTTCCTGCGCCACCTCAACGATGTCGTTGCCCTTGAGGCTCCCGGCGCGCTGGTGATCGCCGAGGAGTCCACCGCATGGCCGGGCGTAAGCCAGCCGACCCAACAGGGCGGCCTGGGCTTCAACTACAAGTGGAACATGGGCTGGATGCACGATTCGCTGCACTACATCCAGCAAGACCCGGTGTACCGTGCCCATCACCACAACGAGCTGAGTTTCGGCCTGGTGTATGCCTGGTCCGAGCGGTTTATCCTGCCGATTTCCCACGATGAAGTGGTGCACGGCAAACACTCGTTGATCGACAAGATGCCCGGCGACCGCTGGCAGAAATTTGCCAACCTGCGGGCGTACCTGAGCTTCATGTGGATGCACCCGGGCAAGAAGCTGCTGTTCATGGGCTGCGAGTTCGGCCAATGGCGCGAGTGGAACCACGATCAGCAACTGGACTGGTACCTGCTGCAATACCCCGAACACCGGGGCGTGCAGAAACTGGTGGGCGACCTCAACCGTCTGTACCGCGAAGAGCCGGCGCTGCATGACCAGGACGACGCACCACAGGGCTTCCAGTGGTTGATTGGGGATGACGCGATCAACAGCGTCTACGCCTGGTTGCGCTGGAGCAAGGATGGCAGGCCGGTGCTGGTGGTGGCCAACTTCACGCCGGTGCCGCGTGAGGCCTACAAGGTCGGCGTGCCGTTTGCCGGGCGCTGGAGCGAGGTGATCAACAGCGATGCCGACACCTATGCCGGTTCCAACTTCGGCAACGGTGGCGGGGCGTTTACGGAGGAGGAGCCCAGGCATGGGCAGCCGTTGTCGCTGTCGTTGAACCTGCCGCCATTGGGCGTGCTGATCCTGCGACCGGACGCCTGACTTCCAGACGATGAAGACCCCATGTGGGAGCGGGCTTGCTCGCGAATGCGCAGTACCAGTGCCAGATTTTTTGGCTGACACACTGCATTCGCGAGCAAGCCCGCTCCCACAGTGGGGATGTGTTGTGGCTTAGAAGTCGACCCTTATGCCAATCGTGCCTTTTCGCCCATTCAGCTGATTACTGTCCAGATTGCTGTTGTACCCCACCTCGCCATACACACTGACCGTACTCGATACCTGCAGCGTTGCCCCGGTGCTGACGTCCAGCGTGGTGGACTTCTGTTCGGTGTTGATGTCCGTGCTGTTATTGAACGTGACGGTGTTATTCCCGGCGCTGGCGTGCCACACGTTGGTACGCACATAAGGCAGCAGGGGCATGCCGCTCACGCTGTAGCTGCCCTTGAGGCGGACACCGAGACGGGTCACGACGTTAGTGTCGGCGCGGAATGAGACATCCGAGATTCCGTCGTTCTGGCTGTCCACATAGCTTCTATCGACAATCACCTGGGCCTGCGGCTCAACCTCCCACTGTTCCGACACCGCAAACGGCATTCCCACCTCCACAGACCCCAGCACGTTGTGGCCCTTGGTTGGGAGTTTGACGCCCCGGTCGGATTCACTGTGGCCATCGAACCGCGTGCCCATCAGCACGACATCGATATAGGCGCGGTTGGCGCCGATGAGCGTCCAATACGCGCCCAGGCTGTCACCGCGCAGGGTGGTGTTGCCGGCGTCCTTGCCCTGAAAACCGCCATTGAAACCCGCCACATTGCCGGTCAGGCGGCTGTGGCCGACAAAGAAGCCGAAGCGTTGGGTCAGGCCAGCGTCGTTGGTCCAGGCATACAGGTCAGTGCCAACCTGGAAACCGGACAGGGAGCTGTCCAGCGACGGGCTGACGGTGCCGGCGAATGATTGCCGCGTGCTGCTGCCATACACCCGGCCCCAACCGGCCGCTAAAGCGCCAGGTTGACGTTGCAGGCTTTGATCGCCCGTGCGTTCGTGGTAGGTGCCCAGCATGCCCTGGACCATCTGCTGCACGGCGGGAAACAACACGGCATATACCGGGACTTCCGGGCGATAGATGGGTATGGGTTCTTCTCCCGGGAAAATCCCCGGGAGGTCCGGCGTGCCATCGGCGGGGACGGGGGGGAGAATGCCCACTGGGTCGTCAGGATCCTCAGGGTTGGGTAGCGGCGGCGCCACCACCGAGGACCGCAGGAACCAGTTTTGCCCGGTGCCCGGCGTTACGCCTCCTTTGAACAGGTAGTACTCATAGGCGCCTGCGGAAACGGATCCACCGCGCAGGGTAAACGCCAGGTCGCTGCTCGTGGCACCGTTAAGCGCTTCAACCACCTGGATGCCGTTCTGCAGGGTCATGGCACCGGGGCCGGCAAGGTTGGTGACGGTGATGGTGGTGCCGCCTTGCAGCGTGCCCTGGCTGACTACCAGCTTGTCACTGGCCGAGCCGTCGGCGCCGAGTACCGATTGCAGCGCCAGTTCGCCACCATTGCCGGTGTAGTTGCCGTTGACCGTCAGGCTGTCGGTGGCGCTGGAACTGCCGGTGGTCATGTCGATCAGGCCGCCGTTGTTCAGGTTGGCTTGTTGCCCGGCCGTAAAGGGGCTGATGCTGCCCTGTGTTACCTGCAGGGCGGCGCTGCCAAAAATATTCAGGGTACCGGTGGCCGTAGCGCTGTCACCGAGCTTGAAGTCGCCGCCCAGGGTCAGGCGCGAATTGTTGTCCAGGTTGACGGTTTCCCAGTTGACATAGCGGGTTGGCGTGGCGGATCGGGTGTTGTCGAAGGTCAGGTTGTCGTTACCCAAACCACCATCCAGAAGCGGAGTGGAAGCCAGGGTGGTTTCGGTCAGGTTGAGCAGGAAACCCCTGTCAGCGCCATCACCCATGAGGATTTCCTTATGGATCAGACCGCCGCCTTCCCAAGTGAACTCATCGTTGCCAAAGCTGGCGAGGATCTGCCCACCTACTTCCCCTCCGCTGACGTTGATGATGTCGTCGCCGCCGCTGACGCTGATGTTGCCACCAACCGTTCCTCCGGAAACCAGGATGGTGTCGTTTCCGAAGCCAGTAACGAGGTTGCCGATGATCGCTCCACCCCGCAGGTCAAACAGGTTGTTGTCGAGCTTCATGTCGACCCGCCCGATGCTGCCACCGGTCATCAGCGCTACATCTCCATCTTCAAAGGCGCCGACAATCCTGCCACTGCTCATGGTGAACTCGTCACGGCCGTCGCCCTGAGCCAGTGAGGCGACGGTGCCACCGCTCTGGAAGTACTGGTCTACCCCGTCACCCTGGGAGATTGCACCGGAGCTGCCGCCGCTGATTTGCGCAATATCACCGCCCGCGCCTTGCGTCACCGTGCCGGAGATATTGCCATTGAACAGCTGGAAAATATTTCTTCCGTCACCTTGATTGATCGCACCGTTGATCGCGCCGGAATCCATCGTGACCCGATCATCTCCCGCGCCATAAGTCACGTTACCGACGATGATGCCGGTGCCGCCGACGGGGAACTCCAGGACGTTGCTTCCTTGTAAATCCGTCAGCGCGCCAGCACTGCCATCGCTGCACAGGGTGGTGTCGTTGCCTGCGGTTATGACCAACGTACAGGCGGCCTGCGCGGGGAGAGGCCAATTGAGCAACAGCGTCGTCACGCTGCAGACGCTCAGATACGTCACTGATGAAAACCGCGTGCTCATGATTCGCCCTCCCTGCAAGCCGGTGTTCCAAGCTAGCCACACAGAGAGAGCGTTCGCTACTGTCAGAAGTTACAGGTATAGACGAGTGGGTGCGCCTACAAAAATACAATCTCATAGGGCTCGCGCATGCGCTCCAGCAGCACCTGCGCCAGGATCGGCGCCAGGCCGATTTCCGGGTCGCCTGCCAGTTGGCTGGCATAGGCGTGGGCGGCGTGCAGCTTGCGGGCGACGCTCCAGGTGTCGAGCCGCACCTTGCGCGCGCGCTGCCAGGGGATGGCGGCGGTTTCCCGAAGCGGCCAGTGCCACGCCCAGATCGGCAGTTCGTGCAAGCGCACGCCCTTGACTGCGCAGGCTTTGGCAGCGGCACGGCCGACGGCGTCGTGGTCGTCATTGCCGTCGTTGCGCCAGGTGGTGAACACCACGTCGCCGGGTTGCAGGTAGCGCGCAATGAACTGGCTCATTTGCTGTTCCCGCGCGGCCAGGGCGTTGTCGGCGAAACCGCCGCGTATCCATTTCAGGCTGTGCAGGGGCACGCCCAGGCGGCGCAGGGCTTCGACACTTTCCTGGGGCCGCACCACGCTCAAGCGTTTGGCCGGCCACACGGCAGACCCCGGATGGCTGGCGCTGCCGTCGGTGATGGAGATCAGTTGCAGGGAGTATTCAAGGGTGCTGAGCAATTGCAGCAGACCGCCGCAGGCGATCACTTCATCGCCGGGATGCGGGGCGATGATCACCACGCGGGCGCCCTTGGGCACCAGGGTTGCGGGGTTGATGGCAGGGATTTGCGCGAGTTGCGGGGCGCTGTTCCAGATTTGCGCGGGGCCCCGGCGGTTGTCACTTAACAGTGCAGGCTTCATGGGTGTCACGTCCTTGTTTATCGGTGGTGCAGGCCGTACCCCGTTGACGGGACGGCTCTTGTGGTACGCGAGCGTCAGGTACTGCACGCTCGCGGCGCGACGGCGTTCCAACCCTGGATTGCCGTGCAAGGAATAGTGATGATAGTTATGAATCGCCGCTTTAACACCGCCGGGTGTCGCAATTTTTTCAGGAGGCCTGCATCAGGCTCTTCAGGTAATCACCGAAGCCGCCCTGGGCGCGACAATCCAGGCGGGCACTGGTAATCACCTGGGGCGAGTGGCTCCAGGCAATGGAAGCCCCGCAGCGCTCCAACTGGCGCACCAGCTCCACGTCTTCATGGCAGGGCAGGGGCTCGAAACCGCCGGCCCGCACGTAGGCGCCGGCACTGACGCCCAGGTTGGCGCCGTGGATATGCCGATGCCCGTCCCGGGCGGTGTAGGCCTGGTGATAACGGATCTGCGCCGCCGGGTCGAAGCCCTCGCTCCAGGCGTCCACCGTCACCGTGCCGCACACCGCATCCACGCCCAGGGCCAGTTGCGCCACCAGCCAATCGGGAGCGACGCGGCTGTCGGCGTCGGTGCAGGAAATCCAGCGCGCGCCGTTATTAAGCAGGTGCCGCGCACCCACGCCGCGCACGTGGCCCACGTTTCGCGCCTGCACTTCCAGGCTGTGCACCTGGTATTCGCGGGCGATCATGGCGCTGCGGTCGCTGCAGCTGTCGAGCACTGTCAGAATCTGCACCTCTTCACCCAGCAGGCCCGGATGACTGGCGGCGACCATCGCAGCTTTCAGGCATTCGGGCAGCAGATTTTCTTCGTTATGCACGGGTATCAGGATGCCGATCATCGCAGTCCCTCCAGGGTCGCAACCGTGGTGCCGTCGCGGCTCCACAAATCCAGTAGAAAATCGCTTTCGTGATGCTGCGCCAGATGTGGCATGCCCAGGCGCTGGCCGAGGCGCGCATGCACCTGTTCGGCGGTCTGCGGGCAGCCTTCGATGATCGGGCGCCAGTGGCAGGCGAGGATTTGTCCATCAGGCGTCAGGGAGGCGAGCGCGCGATCGATCAGCCCATCGAAATCCTTCGGGTCCAGGTAGTAGCAAAGCTCGCTGAGCACGATCAGCTCGAAGGTATCGCTGGGCCATTGCTGCGGCAGGCGGCTCTGCTGCACGGTGGCATGGCTGAAACCCCGCAGCCGCGCCTGTGCCAGGCTGACCGCCGCTTGTGCCGTGTCACAGCAGAGCAGGCGGTCACAGCGCGGGGCCAGCTCGAAGCTCAGTTCGCCATTGGCGCAGCCGGGTTCAAAGATCGAGGCATAGCGCGGCCGGGTCAGCAGCGCCAGGGTCAGGGCCCGCTTGCGCTGTTCATACCAGCGTTGCCGAAAGGCCCAAGGATCGTCGTTGCCGGCAAACAGCTCGTCGAAATAGGGCGTGGCGACACTCATACGAACACCACTTCAAAAGGTTGCAGCAGGCGCTCCAGCACATAGGGCGCGAGCACCGGCGGCAGGCCGATCTGCGGGTCGCCTTCCAACTGGCTGGCGAAGGCATGGATGGCGTGCCGTTTACGGGCCACGGCTTCAGGTGTCAGGGGGATTTTACGAGCGCGATCCCAGGGCACCTGGCTGTCTTCCGGGGTTGCCCAATGCCAGGTCCACACGGGCAGCTCGAGCAAGGTGGCGCCCACCGCCCGGGTCGCCTTGGCACTGGCACGACCCACGGCCTCGTGGTCGCAATGGCCGTCTTCGCGCCAGGTGGTGAAGACCACGTCGCCGGGCTTGAGGTAACGCTCGATGAAGCGGCTCAGGTCTTCTTCACCTGCGGCGACCTGGCTGTCGCTGAACCCGGCCCGCAACCATTTCAGGCTGTGCAACGGCAATCCCAGCCGGTGCAGGGCCTGCGCCGACTCTTGCGGCCGCACCACGCTCAGGCGTTCCACCGGCCAGCGGCGCGAGCCGGGATGACTGGCGCTGCCGTCGGTGACGGAGATCAGCAGGATAGGGCGATCCAGCGCGGCAAGGCCTTGCAACAGGCCGCCGCAGCCCAGGACTTCGTCATCCGGATGTGGCGCGATGATCACGGCGCGGCTGCCTTCAGGCACCAGTTCGGCAATGTCTACGCAAGGCAGCTCGGCCAGTCGCGACGAGCTTTGCCACACATGCAAGGGCGTGCCCTGGCCGACGATTGGATTGATCTTCATAGTTCCCATCTCCCTGGGCGCTCATCGGCGACTTGTTGACCAAGGGCGGCCAGGTCGCGCTCGGCGTGACTTTGCCGCAGGTACACCGGCAAGTCGGCCATCAACTGGGCAAAATGCGGGTCCTTGCAATACGGCCCGGCGCCCAGTGCTCGGCCGACATGGTGAATCACCTGGTCGACGGTTTCTTCGATACAGGCCCGTGCCTGTTGTGCCAACAGCCGGGCATCTGCCTTGGGCTGCCGGTCGATATGGGTGGAGCTGTCGCGCAGCACACAGGCCGCGCTGTGCAAGGCACTGTCGACGCTGCCAAGGTGCGCCAGGGCGTGGGGCTCCGGGCGTTTTGCGCACTGCTCGCGCAAGGCCTCCGCCAGGCGTTGTGCCGCGCCGTACCAGCAGGCGGCGATGCCGATGCCGCCTTGCCAGAAGCCGGGGCGCGCCAAATAGTCCCCAGGCTTGCCGATGGCCAGGCCAACGGCGTCGTGGAAAAGCACTTCAACGCTGCCCGTAGCGGCCATGCCCACGGCGGCCCAGCCCTCATCGGTGACGGTTACGCCGGGCTGGTGCATTTGCACTGCAACCAGTTGCTGGCGATCCTCTTCATCCCACGCCGTGAGCAAGCCGTGGCTGACCACCGCCGCGCCCGAGCACCAGGCCTTGCGGCCCTCCAGCCGCACACGTTGGCCGTCACGCCGGATCCGCACCTTGGCGGTGGGCGGCTCGGCCGCCCACATGCCCCACGTGCTGCCAACCGGCGGCAAGGGGCTGTCGAGTTCAGCGATGATCGCCAGGGCGTCCGTGTGGCCTTCAAACAACTTGCACAACCGCAGGTCATGGCCGGCGACTTGCGCCAGCCGGCTGAAGCGTTCCAACGTTTGCCCGCTGCCCGGCAAGGGCAACTGGTCCAGGCCTTCCTCCACCAAAGCCCTCAGCGCAGCGCCAAGGGCCTGGGTGTCCGGGTAATCCCGGTAGCCGCGAAGAAACTCATGCAAGGCCATGTCACACCTCGTCCTCATGCTGCAATTCAAACAGCAGCAGCGAACGCCCGGTGACCGCGTATTCGTGATCGAAATCGAAGCGTTCCTGGCCACGCACCGCTGGCTGGTTGGTGTCGAGCATGCAGGTCCAGAAGCCGCCATCCGGCACCGGTGGCAGGCGGAAATTGACCATGTCGTGGTGGGCATTGACCACCAGCAACAACGTGGCATCGGCCCCCGGGCGGCGAATCCCGGTTTCCTGGGCGCGGCCATCCATCAGCATGCCCAGGCAACGGCCATGGCTGTCCTGCCATTGCTCGATGGTCATTTCATCGCCGCTCGGCGCGAGCCAGGTGACGTCCTTGACCCCGATATCTTCGTTGTAGTCGCCCACCAGGAAGCGCCCGCGACGCAGGATCGGGTACGCCAGGCGCAACTTGATCAGGCGCTTGACGAACTTGAGCAGGGCCTTGCCGTCTTCATCCAGTTCCCAATTGATCCAGCCGATCTCGCTGTCCTGGCAGTAGGCGTTGTTGTTGCCGTGCTGGGTCCGGGCGAACTCGTCACCGGCTACCAGCATTGGCGTGCCCTGGGCCAGCAGCAGGGTGGCGAAGAAATTGCGCATCTGGCGCAGGCGCAGCGCGTTGATTTCCGGGTCGTCGGTAGGGCCTTCGACACCGTGGTTCCACGACAGGTTGTTGTTGCTGCCGTCCTGGTTGTTCTCGTCGTTGGCTTCGTTGTGTTTGTCGTTGTAGGACACCAGGTCGTGCAGGGTGAAACCGTCGTGGGCGGTGATGAAGTTCACCGAGCTGTACGGCCGGCGGCCGCGCTGGTTGAACATCTCGCCCGAGGCGGTCATGCGTCCGGCGAAGTCGGCCAGTTGGCCGTCGTCACCTTTCCAGAACGAGCGCACGGTGTCGCGGAAACGGTCGTTCCATTCCACCCAGCCCGGCGGGAAACCGCCGACCTGATAGCCGCCGGGTCCACAGTCCCAAGGCTCGGCAATCATTTTCACCTGGCGCAGCACCGGGTCCTGGCGGCAGGCCACGAGGAAGCTGTGGCGCTCGTCGAAACCGTCGCGGTAGCGGCCAAGGATGGTCGCCAGGTCGAAGCGGAAACCGTCGACATGCATCTCGGTCGCCCAGTAGCGCAACGAGTCGGTGACCATTTGCAGCACGCACGGGTGGCTCAGGTCGAGGGTGTTGCCGGTGCCGGAATCGTTGATGTAGAAGCGCTTGTCATCGGGCATCAGGCGATAGTACGAGGCGTTGTCGATGCCGCGCATGGACAGCGTCGGGCCTTGCTCGTTGCCTTCGGCGGTGTGGTTGTAGACCACGTCCAGGATCACTTCCAGCTTGGCTTCGTGCAGGTGCGCGACCATTTCCTTGAACTCGGCGATCTTGCCGCTGGCCAGGTAGCGCGGGTCCGGGGCGAAGAAGGCGATGCTGTTGTAGCCCCAGTAGTTGGTCATGCCTTTTTGCAGCAGGTGCTGGTCGTTGACGAAGGCGTGCACCGGCAGCAACTCGACCGATGACACACCCAACTGGCGAATGTGCTTGAGCACATCGTCGACCATCAGCCCGGCGCAGGTGCCGCGCACTTCCTCAGGCACCGAAGGATGGCGCATGGTGATGCCGCGCAGGTGGGTTTCATAAATGATCGTGCGATCCCACGGCGTGCGCACTGGCTGGTCGTTGCCCCAGGTGTGGGCCGGGTCGATGACTTTGCACTTGGGCACGAAGGGCGCGCTGTCGCGTTCGTCGAAACTGAGGTCGGCGTCCGGATGGCCGATGGTGTAGCCAAACAGGGCCTCGGACCATTTGAGCTCGCCCACCAGCTGTTTGGCGTAGGGGTCGATCAGCAATTTGTTGTGGTTGAAGCGATGACCGTTGGCCGGGTCATAGGGACCGTACACGCGGTAGCCGTAGATCAGCCCGGGGTGGGCGTCGGGCAGGTAGCCGTGGAAGGTCTCGTCGGTGTATTCCGGCAGTTCGATGCGCTCCAGCTCGACTTCGCCGCTGTCGTCGAAGATGCACAGTTCGACTTTGGTGGCGTTGGCCGAGAACAGCGCAAAGTTCACCCCCAGACCGTCCCAGGTCGCGCCGAGAGGGAAGGGCAAACCTTCACGAATCCGCGACGGCTCGTTTTCCGGCGTCGAGTTGGGCTTGTTGGGTTTGCTCATTGAGATGCTCCTGCAAAAGGTTTTTTCCGGGCCGAACGGGGCCATTCCGGCGTGATGCCGGGTAGATATCGGTAGTTGGATAGCCTCCTGCGGTGCGGGCGCACCTGCAGGAGGATCTTTGGGTCAGGGGGCCTTGGGCTTCTTCGCAGCAGGCTTCTTCGCCGCCGGCACTGCGCTTGGCTTGGCTGCCGGTTTGGGCGCTGCCGCTGCGGGCTTGGCTTTTGGCTTGGCCTTGGCGGCGGCCTTCGGTGCCTTGGATGGCGTCAGCGCTTCGGCTTCCGCCAGTTTGCGCGCCATTTCCCAGTGTCGTGCGTCCTCGCCATGGGGTTTACCTTCAGATTCCCAGATCTGATGTGCCAATTCGCGGATGCGTTTGTCTTCAGTACTCATCGCAATGCTCCTCACAGAAAATTTCAGCTTTCTTGATCATCAGGATTGATAAAGACATTGACCGGGAAATCCCCCAGGGCAGCGCTGATCATGAGCTCCTTGTTTGGTGTGACTGCGCCTGTTCGGAAAAGTCCCTTCCAATTTTGGGTTGGAGCGGCGAACGGTAATCGGACCCGGGTATCGCCCCAAATCTGCGCGTTGATCAGGGGATACACACCGTTTTCAAGCAGCCGGTGAGGCCAGCGTGGCACCACCACCAGCAGCTGTTTGCCCTGGTATTCGCGGTAGAAAGCGACCACCCGCTCGGCGTGTTCGCCCACCACTTCCAGAGGCTCGTACGTGCCCTGGCGAAACAGTTGCGGATGCGCCTTGCGCAACCCCAGGACCTGGCTGATCAACGCCTGTTTTATACGCCCGTCATGCCAGTTGAACATCAGCTCGCCGATGTCCGGCGGCGTGTGCAGCCCCTGTTGCCGTGCGGGGTAGTCCACCGGGCGGCGGTTGTCAGGGTCTACCAATGTGAAGTCCCAGAACTCATCGCCCTGGTACAGGTCCGGCACGCCCGGCACGGTGAGGCGAAGCAAGGATTGCGCCAGCCCGTTGAGCGCGCCGGCCGGGGCGATGGCCTGGGCGGCCTCGCCGATGGCATCGCGCAGGGTCTTGCCGGCGTCCTCCAGCAGCAGCCGTGACAGGAACGCTTCGACACCTTGCTCGTACAACTCGTTGGGTGCGCTCCAGCTGCTGTTGAGCTTGGCTTCACGCAGGGCTTTCTGCTGCCACTGCCACAGGCGCTGGTGATAGTCCGCCAGGCCCTCGGTATCGTCGCGGTGCAGGTCCAGCGGCCAACTGCCCAGCAGCACCTGATAGAGGATCAGTTCGTCACCCGCGGACGGCGTGTTGGCATCGCTGCGCAGGCGGGCGGCGAGGGGGCGCCATTGCTCCACCTGCTCGGCATACCAGTCGGCGGCCTCGCTGAGCACGGCCAGGCGCGCACGGGTATCTTCGCCGCGCTTGTGGTCGTGGGTGGCGGTGGCCAGCAGGTTGTCGGGGAAGGTGCGCAGTCGTTGCTGATTGACCGCGTGGAAGTCTTCCAGCGGGGCGCTGAATTGTTCGGTGCTGAAACCCACGTCATTGCGCGACAACAACACACCCGAGCGGTAGAACGCAGTGTCTTCCACGGCCTTGGCCGCCGCCGGCGAGGTCAGTTGCTGGAAGCGTACGCAGGCGTGCTTGAGCATCTTGCGTTTGCGGCCCAGGGGGCGGTCGCGCCAGGGTTGGCCGCCGAGCCATTTTTCCAGGTAGTCGAGCACCGGCCAGTCGCCTTCGCTCAAGGTGCTGCGGGCACCGGCCAGGGCTTGCAGGAAAAACACGTCATCCAGTTCGCTGCGGCCCCGGGCGCTGATGTAGGTGCGGTACACCGGGAAATGCACGATCAGTTCCTGCAACGCGCGGCGAATTGCACCCAGGGTCAGGTCGCGGCTCATCACATCGTCCCGAGCCACTTGCAGCAGGGCCTGGGCCACACTTTCAAAATCCCCGGCCAGGGAACCGTTGAGGATCTGCTGCCGGGCCAGCCAGGCTTCTTCGATAAATGAAGACGGGCGTTCGGTGTGGCGGGTCCATAACTCGGCCAGGGGTTCGAAGCCCTTCGGGTCATGTTGCAGCAATGACAGCTGGTTCATGAATTCGTAGCCGGTGGTGCCGTCCACGCGCCAGTCTTCACGCAAGGTTTCGCCTTCGCCGAGAATCTTCTCGACGAAGATCGGCAAGTGCCGCCCACTCGCCAGCGAGTCCACCCGGCGGCGCAGCTTGCGGCAGTAACCGCGCGGGTCGGCGAGGCCGTCGATGTGGTCGATGCGCAGGCCGTCGATCAGGCCTTCGCTGATCAGCTGGAAGATCTTGCCGTGGGTCGCTTCGAACACCGCGCTGCGTTCAACCCGCAGGCCGCCCAGCTCGTTGACGTCGAAGAACCGCCGCCAGTTGATATCGTCCGCTGCCGTGCGCCAGCTGGCCAGGCGATAGCTTTGTTGTTCCAGCAGGTGGTGCAGGCGGGCGAAACCTTCGGGCTGGCGGGCGTCGTAGAGGTCGAGGTTCGCTTCGATGGCCTTCAGGGTTTCGGGGTCGCGGGCGGCCTCGATCAGTTCCTGTTTCAGCGCGGCGGCCTGGGGATAGGCGTCCGGCTGGTAGGCCAGGCTGCTGAAGCGATCGGCCAGTGACTTGACGGGCACCAGCTCGCCATATTCCCGCGGGCAGATCGGGAAGCGATGTTCGTAATGCTCGACGTAGAAGCTGCCGTGCTGCGGGTCGAAGCGCAGCGGCAGGGCACCCGATTGCAGGGCTTCGCCGTAGTCGCTGCCCAGGAACGGCATCAGCAGTTGGCCCTTGAGCAGCGGGTCTGGCGAGTGCCATTGAATGTCGAAGAATTCGCTGTAGGGACTCAGGCGACCCCATTCCAGCAAGTCCAGCCACCACAGATTATCGGCACCGCCGACGGCCATGTGGTTGGACACGATATCGAGGATCAGCCCCATGTCATGTTCGCGCAACGCCGCAACCAATCGCCGCAGCGCCGGTTCGCCGCCCAGCTCGGGATTGACGGTGGTGGGATCGACCACGTCATAGCCGTGCATCGAACCGGCGCGGGCGCTCAGCAATGGCGAGGCGTAGAGGTGGCTGATGCCCAGTTCGGCGAAGTACGGCACCAGCGGCACGGCGTCGTCGAGGGTGAAGCCCTTATGAAATTGCAGGCGCTGGGTAGCCCGAAGCGTCAATGCTTTCATCGGTCACGCTCTTGGGCCTGGATGCGCGCCACGGCCAGCAGCTCAAGGCGGCGGGCGGCATTGTCGTCATCGAGCAGGGTGGCGGCATCGCCCGGCAGGCGGCGGCGCCAGTTCGGGTGGGTGTCGGTGGTGCCGGGCAGGTTGGATTGTTCCTCGACCCCCAGGGCGTCCTCCAGCGGCAGCAATACCAAGGGTGCGCGGGTGTGGCCCAGGTAGCGCACGCTGGCGTCGATGACGTGGTCGGTTTCGTTGCGCACTTCGTCGATGAAGTTCTGCGGGTCCTGGCTCAAGGCCTGGCGCAGTGCCTGGCGTTCCCGCAGGCGGTGTTCGCTCCATTGCTCGACGGTGGGTGCATCGATCAGGCCCAGCTGGACATTCCAGTCGATATCGCGGCTGTGCCACCAACCGTTGAGGGTCGGCAGGTCGTGGGTGCTGGTGGTGGCCAGCGCGTTGTCCGGCCAATCGAGGATCGGCTTGAACTGGCCGCCGTGGTCTTGTTCGAACAGCAGCACGCGCATCCCAAGGATCGAGCGCGCGATGAGTTTTTCCCGCAGGCCGTCGGGTACGGTGCCGAGGTCTTCACCGAGGACGATCGCCTGGTGGCGGCTCGACTCCAGGGCCAACAGCCGCAGCAGGTCATCCACCGGGTAATACAGGTAGGCGCCGTCCCGTGGCGAGGCGTCCATCGGGATCACCCACAGGCGTTGCAGGCCCATCACATGGTCGATGCGCAAGCCGCCGGCGTGGGCGAAGTTGGCCCGCAGCATTTCGATAAACGCGCGAAAGCCGTTGCGCTTGAGGCCTTCAGGGGAAAACGCGGAAATACCCCAGCCCTGGCCGGCACGGTTGAGGATGTCAGGTGGCGCACCCACGGTCAGTTCCGCCAACAGTTCATCCTGGCGGCTCCAGGCCTGGCTGCCGCCGCCGTCGGCGCCCACTGCGAGGTCGGCGATCAGGCCGACACCCATGCCGCTGCCGCGCGCCGCTTGTTGCGCGCGTTCCAGGCACCGGGCAATCAGCCATTGGCTGAAGGCGTAAAAGCCGATTTCGTCCCGATTAGCTTCGGCAAATTGCACCAGGGCCGGGCTTTGCGGGCTGTGCCAGTCCTCTGGCCAGTGGCGCCAGTCGAGGCTCTCGCCGTTGGCCGCGCGTTCGGCTTGTACGGCTTCGAAGCGGCAGTGGTTTTCCAGGGCTTCACCGCCAGCCTGGCGGAAGCTCAGGAAGTCGGCATGTTGCGGGTGGTCGCCCTGGCGGAAGTCGTCATACAGGGTGCGCAACAGGCGCTGCTTGGCTTTGGCCGCGGCCGGCCAGTCGATCAGGCTTTGTTGCTCAAGGTCATACAA
Source organism: Pseudomonas sp. P7779 (assembly GCF_013386315.1). NCBI lineage: Bacteria > Pseudomonadati > Pseudomonadota > Gammaproteobacteria > Pseudomonadales > Pseudomonadaceae > Pseudomonas > Pseudomonas sp. P7779. The sequence continues at coordinate 83,081 of NZ_JACARZ010000013.1, forward strand.
TTCGTCGGCCAGCCCGCTGGCTTCGATGGCACTTTGCACGGCACGTTCGCCGAGTATGCAGCCGGGGGAGGCGTACAAACTGTTGAGGAACAGGCGGCTGGACGGGGAATAGGGGCTGAAGCGCTCGGTGTCGGCGCTGAACATCGCGTGCATCGGGCTGATGGCCAGGGCGTCGGCGCCGCGTTCGGCGGCGGCGCGGGCCAGTTGTTCCAGGGCCTGGGTATCGCCAAAGCCGCCGTCGCCGCTGCGGCGCAGGGAATACAGCTGGGCGCTCAGGCCCCAGGCGCGGGCGGTCTGGGTGTCGACCGCTTCTGCAACGGTGTAGCAATGCGTCGGTGCCACGGCCAGGGTGAAATGCTGGTCGGCAATATGCACTTGTTGGTAGCCGACCGGAATCGAGCCGGGCAACACCGCGTTATCGTCCAGGCTCAGGTCCAGCACGCTGGAATCCTCGAGGTGAACCTGGCACGGCGTACCGGGGGCGAAGTAGCGCGCCAGGTCCAGGCCGGCGCCGCTGTCGACGGTCATCAGGGGCGGCAGGTGCTTGTCTTGTTGCACGCGTTCGAGGTCCAGCAGGCTGGCTTCGATCTCGGCGTCGCTGTCGGCCGGGTGGCCCAGGCCTTTGAGCACGGCGCGCAGGGCGTCGGGCTTTACATGTTGCGGGCGGCCATTCGCGTCGATCCAATCGACGGCCAGGCCCGCTCGGCTGGCGAGTATTTCCAATTGCGCGTCGCTCAAGGGTGCTCTCCAACAGGGGAATGGGTGAGGCTGACGCGGGCGCTGAGGGGAGCCAATTGTTCGGCCCCGCTGGCCTGCGTCACAAATAGGAGGTGCTCGGCAGCCGGGTAGTTCAGAGAATCGGCGCTCAGGTTGAGGTCGATCTGCAACAGGCTGCCATTGCCCAGGCGCCAGCGCGCCGTGACCGCGCCCTCCGCCAGCACGTGCGCACCCAGGGCCATGCTGCCGGGCAGGTGCGGCACGATATGTTGGTGGCGCAGGCTCAACAGGTGCCGGTAGAGCTGCGAGTCGCCGCAGTCGGCGAGGGCGGGTGCCGAGCGGCGGAAGGTCTGCAGGGAGTTGGGGTCGGGAATGCGTTCGCGGCGTTCGGGGTCGCTGAACGCGGCGAAGTCGGCAAACTCATTGCGCCGGCCTTCACGTACCGCCTCGGCCAGTTCGCCGTGATGGTCGGTGAAGAACAGGAACGGCTCCTCGGCGTTGACTTCATCGCCCATGAACATCAGCGGGATCATCGGCGACATCAGCAGCAAGGTCGTCGCGGCGCTCAGGGCCTGGGGCAAACACAGTTGATGCAGGCGTTCGCCCAGGGCGCGGTTGCCGATCTGGTCGTGGTTCTGCAGGAACAGCACAAAGGCGCTGGGCGGCAGGTGCCCGCTGGGCTCGCCGCGCGTGTGGCCGTGGCGCGTGGTGTGGCCCTGGTAGATAAATCCTTCGCTCAGGCAGCGCGCCAGTTTTCCCGTGGGGTCCTGGGCGAAATCGCTGTAGTAGGCGTCGGTTTCGCCGGTGAGCAGCACGTGCAGGGCGTTGTGGCCGTCATCGTTCCACTGGGCGTCGAAACCGCTTTCCAGCAGGCTGGCCTGGTTGAATTCGTTTTCCAGCACCAGCCACACATGCCGCCCCGTGTCGACTTGCTGGCGTACTTTTTGCGCCAGCTCCTGCAGAAATTCGGGATCGTTGATGGCGTGCACGGCGTCCAGGCGCAGGCCGTCGAAGCGGTATTCCAGCAGCCACATCAGGGCGTTGTCGATGAAGAAATCCCGGACCTCCCGGCGATCAAAGTCGATGCCCGCGCCCCAGGGCGTGTGCACGTCTTCGCGAAAGAAACCCTTGGCGTAGGTGCCGAGGTAGTTGCCGTCGGGGCCGAAGTGGTTGTAGACCACATCGAGGATTACCGCGAGGCCATAGTGGTGCGCACTGTCGATCAGCTGTTTGAGCTGCTCGGGCGAACCGTAGGAGGATTGGGGAGCGTAGGGCAGGACACCGTCGTAACCCCAGTTACGTTCGCCGGGGAACTGCGCGATGGGCATCAGCTCAATGGCGGTGACCCCCAGTTCGGCGAGGCGCGGCAGTTGTTTCTCGACCTCGGCGTAGCCCCCCAGTACGCCCACGTGTATCTCGTAGATCACCGCTTCGTGCCACGGCCGGCCTTGCCAGTGGCTTTGGCGCCACTGATAGGCCAGGGGGTCGACCACCACGCTGAAGCCGTGAACGTCCGTGGCCTGTGCCCGGGAAGCCGGGTCGGGAACGTCCTGTTCGCCGTCGATGTTGTAGCGGTAGCGGGTGCCCGGCGGGCATTGCAGCTGCACCACAAACCAGCCATCGGCCTGGGGCAGCATCGCTACCGATTTTCCTTCCTCAAATTCAACGCTGACATAAAACGCGTCTGGCGCCCATAACGCGAAGCGGGTGTGTTCCGCATCCAGCATGATCGCGCCGTGGGGCCAGGTTTCCAGAGTCCGTGACGGCATCTATGAAGACCTCTTTTTACTGTTTCCCCGATCTTCCCAGCGCTTTCGCTACCAGTTGCTCATAAAGTTCGGCATAGGGTTCCACTGCCTGGCACCAGTTGAACGGTGCGGCCATAGCCCGGCAACGCATGGCGTTGAGCAAGCCTGGGAAGGCGAAGACCTTGAACGCGCGGCTCAGGGCCGCTTCGTAGCTTTCGACAGTGGATTCGTTGAACAGGAAGCCGGTGACGCCATCCTCGATGGTGTCGGCCAGGCCGCCGGTGTTGCGAGCGACCGGCAACGAGCCGAAGCGCTGGGCATACATCTGGCTCAGGCCGCACGGTTCATAACGGGACGGCATCAGCAGGAAGTCGCTGCCGGCGAACATGCGGCGCGCGTCGGTCTCGTTGAAGCCGATGCGCACGCCGATCTGGCCGGGAAAGCGCAGGGCCAGGGCACGCATGGCTTGTTCTTCTTCCGGCTCGCCGCGACCGATGATCGCGATCTGGCCGCCATTTTCGACGATGAAACTGGCGACCGCCTCGGTCAGGTCCAGGCCTTTCTGGTAGACCAGGCGCGATACCACGGCGAACAGCGGGCCGGTGGAGTCGTGCAAGCCAAACAGGTTGCGCACATGGGCGGCGTTCTGTGCCTTGCCTTCCCAGTCACCAATGTTGAAAGGGTGGGTCAGGTGCGGGTCGGTGGACGACTCCCAGCTTTCATCAATGCCGTTAGGAATGCCGCTGAGCAAGCCTTGCTGGGTCTTGCTGGCGAGGAAGCCATCCAGACCGCAGCCAAATTCGGGGGTGGTGATTTCCTGGGCGTAGGTGGCGCTGACCGTGGTGATATGGCTGGAATACGCCATGCCGGCCTTGAGGAATGACAGCTTGCCGTAGAACTCCATGCCTTCTTGCTGCAAGGCGTGTTCGGGAATGCCCAGCTCCGGGCACGAGGCGAGGCTGACCACGCCCTGGTAGGCGAGGTTATGAATGGTGAACAGCGTTGGAGTGCGTGACCCACGCCAGTGCATATAGGCTGGCGCCAGGCCTGCTGGCCAGTCATGGGCGTGCACCAGGTCCGGGCACCAGTGGATCTGCGCCAGGTTGGCGGCAATATCGGCGGCGGCCAGGCCCAGGCGGGCGAAGCGGATATGGTTGTCGGGCCAGTCGCGGCCGTTGTTGGCGCCGTAGGGCGTACCTTCGCGCTCGTAAAGCTCGGGGCAGATCAGCACGTAGATAACCAAGCCGTCCTTGAGGTCCATGCGCCCGATCTTGCACGGTGGCAGCGCGGCGTGGCCCCCCAGCTCACCGATGATATGAATCGGGTTGTCGCTGTCCAGCACCTGCGGGTAGCCGGGGATCAGCACGCGCACATCGTGCAGGTGCGCCATGGCGCGGGGCAGTGCGGCGGAAACGTCGCCCAGGCCGCCGGTTTTCACCAGGTCGGCCAGTTCGGAAGTGACAAACAGCACTTTTTTGCGATTGGGGTTCACACGTGGGACCGGCCGCACCGTGTTGGGAAGGTCGGCCAATGAGGTCGGCCCGCCAACCGGCTGACTAAAACGCTCTCCCTGAGTATCTACAGCGGCACTGATCATAGTTCTCTCCCGAGTTCTGGTCGGCTGATGGCATATGGCAATCAGCGAAGGTTGACCGCGTCCTGCGGCCAGGCGCACAAGCGCTACACAGACTGGCAAGCCTTATGCCAGTTGTGCTGGAGTCTTAAATAGAGTGGATGGACGGGCGTTCGGTGGGAACCGTCAGCACTCGCCTTACCTTAAACCTGACCTGTGGCAGAGTTGGAAAGTTTCGATTTTTTGCGGGGTTTTTGTTTTGGATCGGACCCATCGGTCATGAGTCTAGGACAGATCCCAGAGCCTGTGGGGTCTGTGGGGTATTTTTGTAGGACAAATTTTTTTCATGAGCCCGGTAGCAGCTGTCGAGCGCGCTCCGGTTCAGGATCGGCAGTGCGCCCGACGCAGCCTCGCTGGGGCTCGACAGCTGCTACGGGGGGAGTGGGAGGTGAAATGTGTGCACTAGCTTAGTGCGCGAAGGGGCACTCCTTTGGACCAGGCTTGGATGTCTTCGATCATTTGCTGGTAGAACTGGCGGTAGTTCTGCTCGCTGACGTACCCCACATGAGGGGTGGCCAATACGTTGGGCAACTGGCGGAATGGATGCCCGGCTGGCAGCGGCTCCTGGGCGTACACGTCCAGTGCCGCGCCCGCCAGCCGGCCATTGGCCAGGGCGTCAATCAAGGCGGCCTCATCGACAATCGGCCCGCGTGCCGTGTTCACCAAATGCGCCGTAGGTTTCATCCAGCCCAACGCTTCGGCGTCCACCAGCCCGCGGCTGCGGTCGCTGAGCACCAGGTGAATCGACAACACGTCCGCCTGTTCAAACAACTCGCGCTTGCTGACCCAGGTCACGCCGCTTTCGGCAGCGCGCTCTGGGGTAAGGTTTTCGCTCCAGACAATTACGCGCATGCCGAAAGCCTGGCCAAATTTGGCGACCTTCTGGCCAATGCTGCCCAGCCCGAGAATCCCCAGGGTCTTGCCGTACAAATCGCCGCCCAGGCCCACTTGCCAACCCCCGGCGCGCAGGGAATTGGCTTCGGCCAGCAGGTTGCGGGTGGACGCCATGATCAGTGCCCAGGTCAGTTCCGGGGCGGCGTGCTTGTAACTGTCAGTGCCGCCTACCTGGATACCCAGGGCCTTGGCCGCAGGAATGTCGATGGCGGCGTTGCGCATGCCGCCGGTCACCAGCAACTTGAGCCTGGGCAAGCCTTGCAACAGAGCCTGGTCGAAGGTGGTGCGTTCGCGCATCACGCAGATCACCTCGAAGCCCTGCAAGCGTTCGATCAGCGTGGCGGTGTCCGCCGGGTAATCGTGGAGGAAGTGCACCTGGCCGACCGACGCCAGGACTGACCAGTCCACCACGCCACTGGCCACATTCTGCCAATCATCAATCACTGCGATCTGTACCGACATTCACGCATGCCTCGAAAAAGGTTGGATTAAAGGGCGTTCAGCCCTTGCAACAGTGCCTTGTGAAACTGTGCCGGCTCTTCCATTTGCGGTGCATGGCCCAGGCCCGGGAACTCCACCAGGGTAGCGTGGGGAATCAACTTGGCCACTTGCTTGCCCAGCACCGCGTAGTTGCCGAGCTTCGCCTTGACCGCCGGTGGCGCCAGGTCTTTGCCAATGGCGGTGTTGTCGGAAGTGCCGATCAGCAGCAGGGTGGGCATCTGCAGGTCCTTGAACTCGTAGTACACCGGCTGGGTGAAGATCATGTCGTAAATCAGCGCCGAGTTCCACGCCACCTGGGTGTGGCCGGGGCCTTTGTTCATGCCGGCGAGCATATCGACCCAGCGGTCGTATTCAGGCTTCCAGCGGCCGACGTAGTAGGTGTCGAGCTCGTATTTGCGGATGCCTTCGGCGGTCAGTTTCAACTCGCGCTCGTACCATTGGTCAACGCTGCGGTAGGGCACGCCGATGGCCTTCCAGTCTTCCAGGCCAATCGGGTTTACCAGTGCAAGTTGTTCGGTTTGCTGCGGATAGAGCAGGGCGTAGCGTGTGGCAAGCATGCCGCCAGTGGAATGGCCGAGCAGGGTAGCCTTCTGAATACCGAGTTTTTCCAGGAGTTGATGGGTGTTGATCGCCAGTTGCTGGAAGCTGTACTGGTAATTGTCCGGCTTGCTGGAGGTGCAGAAACCGATCTGGTCGGGAGCGATCACCCGGTAACCGGCGTCGCTCAGGGCTTTGATCGATTCATCCCAGGTGGCGCCGCAGAAGTTCTTGCCGTGCATCAGCACGATGCTGCGCCCATTGGCCTTGCCCTTGGCCGGTACGTCCATATAGCCCATCTGCAGGGATTTGCCCTGGGACTGGAAGGTGAAGTGCTCTACCGGGTACGGGTATTTGAAGCCTTGCAGCTCGGGGCCGTAGGTCGGACCTTCTTCGGCGGCGAAGGCGGGCAGGGCGCTGCCGAGCAACAGGCTGGCGACGCACAGAGAGCGGATCTTGGACATGGTTAGAGCTCCGGGAACAGTGCCCGGATGCTGTGGCGAGGGGATTAACGGGAGATTAAATCCAGTGCAGGGTGAGCATGGCCAGTCCCCCGTAGCGCGCCCCTTTGGCCAGGGTCACCAGCACCAGGAACCGCCAGAACGGTTCGCGCATGACCCCGGCCACCAGGGTCAGCGGGTCACCAATGATCGGCACCCAACTGAGCAGCAACGACCAATGGCCCCAGCGCTGGTAATGGGTACGGGCCTTTTCCAGGTGCCTGGGGCTGACCGGAAACCAGCGTCGATCCTTGAAGCGCTCGACCGAGCGGCCCAGCAGCCAGTTCACCACCGAGCCCACTACGTTGCCGGCCGTTGCAACCCCGAGCAGCAGCCACAGGCTGTAGTGCCCGCTGATCAACAGCCCCACCAGCACCGCCTCCGATTGCATCGGCAACAGCGTGGCGGCGCCGAAGGCGGCGAAAAACAGTCCCAGGTAACCGGCAAGCATCAATCAGCGTGCCGGATAGTCAGCCACTACCACGTCTTTGCCATCGCGAGTCAGGCCGATGACCTGATAGGCATCGCTGCTGCCGTCCATCTCCATGCCTGGCGAGCCCATGGGCATGCCCGGTGCTGCAATGCCCAGCAAGTCGTCGCGCTTGCGCAGGGCCAAGACCTGGTCGGCTGGCACATGGCCTTCGACGAACTTGCCGTCGATCACGCCGGTATGGCAAGACGCCAGGCGTGGCGCCACGCCCAGGCGCTGCTTGACCTCGCTCATGTTGCTTTCCACATGGTCGTTGACCTTGAACCCGTTGCTTTCCAGGTGGGCAATCCACTTTTTGCAGCAACCGCAGTTGGCATCACGGTGCACGTCAATCGGGATCAGCTCGGCAGCCTGGGCCAGGGTGCTCATGAGCAGGGCCGACAGTGCGGCCAGTCGCAGGGTGGTTTTCATCGTCATCTCGTCGGATAAAGGGCAACAGCGGGGCATTCTCCCTGCTTTTTGGAAAAGGGTTTCCCGGGAGTGTTACGAGGTTTTACGAAAAACCGACAGCACCAGAATAACCGCCTGGTGCTGTCGGAAAACTGAGAGGGATATGACGGTTTTGTCAGGCTGGCGGGGATTCCAGGCGCTGCTTGAGCTGATCAAGGGCCTGGTTGGACAGTGCGATCATGCGCTCATGCAGGGTGGTCAGTTGCAGTTCGGTTTCATAGGTGAGGATGCGCTTGAACAGCGTGCCGTTGCCCTGTACTTGCAGCAGATAATGAATACAGCCATCTACCGCCAATGAGGTGAACGCGGTCTTGAACTCCCGCGGTCGCTGCGCAATCTGCACGCGATAGCTCATGGGAACCCGCACACCCAGCAGGTCGATGGTTTCAGTGAAACGATGACCGGCAGGCAATGAGCCGGCGATACCGGTGTCGGCGCCCAGGGATGTCGGATGCCATTCATGCCAGCGATCCGGTTGGGTAACGTAGTCGTAAACATCGTCGATAGAGGCTTGTATATAGCGTTCCTGACTGATCCGCTCCAGACGGATCGGGTGCTCAACTGCGTGCATGACACACCTCCTGTGTGGCGGAGCGAACTGTCAGAATAGTCCGGCTCCCGCGCATTGCACGGGAGCTTTCAGGCTATTTTTTCAACGCACCTTGAAGCGACCCATCAATGCAATAACCCGGCCATTGGCATCCAGCAGGCTCTGGGTGTTGTGCTCCGTGGCGTGGCCGCTTTGCACCAGCTCTTCGACCATGTGGCGGATGTGCACCATGCTGCGGTTGATTTCCTCGGTCACTGCGCTTTGCTGTTCGGCGGCGGTGGCGATCTGGGTGCTGAGGTTGTTGATATGGCTGACGGAGCCGGCCATCTCGTCCAATCCCGTGTTCACCCGGGCCGTGGCGTCAGCCGCAGACTGGCAGCTGGCCTGGGTGGCTTCCATGGCCGTCACCGAGGAACTCACGCCCGTGGTCAGGCGCGCCAGCATCTCATTGATCTGCGAGGTGCTGGCCTGGGTGCGGGCGGCGAGGGCGCGGACTTCGTCGGCCACCACCGCAAAACCCCGGCCTTGTTCGCCGGCCCGGGCGGCTTCGATGGCCGCGTTGAGTGCCAGCAGGTTGGTCTGGCCCGCGATGGCGCCGATCACGCCGAGGGTTTCGGTGATGCGGGCGGCATCCTGGCGCATGTTTTCCACGGTGTGGGTGGCGCTGGAGACCTCGCCGATCAACGCGCTGACGCTGCGGGAAGCTTCGCCGACCACCACCCGCGAACGGTCGGCGTGCTCGTTGGCGCGCTGGGTGAACGCAGCCGTTTCGGCGGCGTTCTCGGCCACGGTGTCGGCGGTGGAACTCATCTCGGTGATGGCCGTGACGGTCTGGTCGGTTTCCGAGGCATGGCGGACCAGGATCTGGTTGGTCTGGGCCGACGTCTGCTGCAATTGCGCCAGGCTCGACGACATGGCGCCGGTGGCCAGGGTCACTTCTCCAATCATGTTTTGCAGGTAGACGATAAAGCGGTTCACCGAATGGCCAATCGCCCCCAGTTCATCCTCGGCGCGAATGGTGATGCGCCGGGTCAGGTCGGCATCGCCGTTGGACAGTGCGTCGATATTGGTCTTCAGCGCGGTCATCCGGTGCACCAGCTGGCGGATGGCGTACACCGCCAACAGCACCAACAGCAGGATCATCGGGATTTGCAGCATCGCCAACGTGCCCAGTACGTCATCACGTTGGGCGGTGATCAGCGAGGTCGGCAGCGCAGTGGCGAGGAACCACGGGGTGCCTTCGATCGGGCGCATGAAGAACGTGCTGGCCACGCCCTGGTTGTCGAACTCGCTGCGTTGCAGGGTTTGATCACGATGAGCCAGGCCGGCGCTGACCTGGGCGGCAAAGGCCGAGGTGCCGACCAATTCGCTGATGTTCTTCAACACCACGGGGCCGCTGATGCGCGTGCTGTTGCTGATGATCTTGCCGTCGCCTTCGACGATCAGCATTTGCCCGCCGAGGTCTTTTTCCTTGCTGGCCACCAGGTCGTTGAAGAAGCCCAGGGTCACGTCGATGGTGGCGACGCCATAGGCTGCGCCGTCACGCTGGATCGCCATCGCGCAGTTGGTGCGTGGCTCCTGGCTGGCGTCATCCTTGTAGGCCGCCGCCCAGGCGCACTGGCCGCGGGGCGAAGCGAGGCCGCCCTTGTACCAGCTCTGGTCGTAGTAGTTGGGGGCCGCGTCGCTGTTCCAGAAGGTGTTCACCGCCAGCTTGCCCGAGGCATCGCGGTGCCAGAAGGTGCTGTGCTTGTTGCGTCCCGGGGTGCGTTGGTTGGGCAGGGGCCAGATGCCGCCGCCAAACACTTTCAATTCGCCGTACTGGTCCACCAGGCCTGGCAGCACCTTGTCGATGGCGTCGCTGTCCAGCAGCGGGATGGTTTGGGTGATGCTGCGTTGCTGGGCCTGAACCTTGTTCAGTTCGCCCTGGATCTGCTCGGCCACTTCGGCAATGCGATTGAGGGCCACCTGTTCTTCGGTGTGGCGCAGCTTGGGGGCCACCAACTGTCCGATGCCCACCACCGTCAAGACGAATAACAACAGGACGAACAGCACCAGGAACAGGGTGTAGCGGGCTTGGATAGAGCGCAATGAGGGCATGGGGTCGTCCTTACGAAGCGTTTATTGTGCGACGCGGCTTTGTTAGAGCTTCGAAGGGCTATCGGCTTGGGACGGGCGAGCTTGAGGCACTATCGTGCAAGAAAACCCAGGGCAGGGATTTAAGGGGCGGAGCTGGCGAACCAGCCCCGATCCGGCGTGGCAGGATTATTTGTCCAGCATCTGCATGACCGCTTCCGGGTAGCGCAGCCCGGCTGTGGCGTTGGCCGGGAATATGGCCTCCAGCGCCGCCAACTCGGTCGGGCTGAGCTTGACCTCCAGTGCCGCGACGTTCTCTTCCAGGTACTTGCGTTGCTTGGTCCCCGGGATCGGGATCAGGTAATCCCCTTGCGCCAGCACCCAGGCCAACGCCAGTTGCCCGGCGGTCACGCCCTTGTCGGCAGCCAGGGCTTGTACCTGTTTCACCAGCAGCAGGTTCTTCGCAAAGTTTTCACCCTGGAAACGCGGGCTGAACCGGCGATAGTCATCCGCCGCAAAGTCATCCGGGCTTTTCAGCGCGCCGGTCAGGAAGCCGCGGCCCAGTGGGCTGTAGGGCACAAACGCGATTCCCAGGCGTTGGCAGGCCGCGAGGCAACCGTTGTCTTCCTGGTCGCGGCTCCATAGCGAATATTCGCTTTGCAGGGCGCTGATGGGATGCACTTTATGGGCGCGCTCCAGGGTGGCCGCCGACGCTTCACTCAAGCCCAGGTAACGCACCTTGCCTTGCTTGACCAGTTCGGCCATGGCGCCAACGGTTTCTTCAATCGCCACTTCGGGGTCGATGCGGTGCTGGTAATACAGGTCCAGGGTTTCCACGCCCAGGCGCTTCAAGGTGCCGTCGATGGCCTCGCGAATGTATTCCGGGCGGCCGTTGACGCCACGCAGTGCCGGGTTCGCCGGGTCGCGCACGATGCCGAACTTGCTGGCGAGGAACACCTGGTCGCGCTTGCCGGCGATGGCCTTGCCAATCAGTTCTTCGTTGGTATGGGGGCCGTACATGTCGGCGGTGTCCAGCAGGTTGATCCCCAGTTCCAGGGCGCGGTGCAGAGTGGCGATGGCTTCGGTGGTATCGGTGCCGGTGGTGTAGAAATCGGTCATGCCCATGCAGCCGAGGCCGATGGCGGACACCTGGGGACCATTTTTACCGAGTTGACGTGTGTGCATGGGTCCAGCTCCTGTGTGGGAAGGCCTCCATTGTTGCCCTCGACAAAAGCGGGATAAACCGGCTAAAACCGCTATCACTATTATGAAATTCTAAATAATCCCTGAAGGAAACCGGCCCGTGGACCGTTTTAATGCGATGCGAGTGTTCGTGCGGATTGTCGAACTGGGCGGGTTTGCCAAGGCGGCTGACAGCCTGCAACTGCCGCGTGCCTCGGTGACCATCCTGATCAAGCAACTGGAGGCGCACCTGGGGGTGCAACTGTTGCAGCGCACCACACGCCAGGTCAGCCCGACCCTGGACGGCGCCGCTTACTACCAGCGTTGCGTGAGCCTGTTGGCGGACCTTGAGGAAACCGAGGCGGTGTTCTCCACCAGCCGGCGCAACCCGCGCGGCACGTTGCGCATTGATATGCCGTCGGGGATCGGGCGCTTCCTGGTAATTCCGGCAATGCCCGAGTTCACCACGCGTTACCCGCAGATCGATCTGGAAATCGGCCTCAATGACCGCCCGGTGGACCTGATCCGCGAAGGCGTGGATTGCGTGTTGCGCGGCGGCCTGGCGCTGGACGAGTCGCTGGTGGCCCGGCCGCTGGCGATGATGGATCAGGTGACCTGCGCCAGCCCCGGCTACTTGCAGCAGTTCGGCGTGCCATCGACGCTGGATGAGTTGGCCGGCCATCAAGTGGTGGAGTATTTCTCCAGCACCAGCGGCAAACGCTATGGCCTGGAGTTTCAGATCGGCAGCGACATCCGCTTGGTCGACCTGCCCAAGCAAGTGGCGGTCAACAGTGCCGATGGTTACCTGGCGGCCTGTGAGGCAGGTTACGGCCTGGTACAGACGCCGTACTACCACGCCGTTCGCCAGTTGGAAGCGGGCACGCTGGTGGAGGTGCTGGCGCATCAGCCGCCGCCCAGGTTACCGCTGACGGCGCTGTACCCGCCGCATCGCCAGCTGTCGCAACGGGTGCGGGTGTTTGTCGATTGGCTGGTGGAGTTGTGTGCCCGGCCGGGCAATGGGTTGCAGCGTCAACCTTGAGCCTTGCGGTAGGCGCCGGGCTGGAAGCCGGTGACCTTATGGAAGGCCCGGGTAAATGCTGCCACCGATTGATAACCCACGGCGAGGGACACGTCCGCTACGGTCTGGTCCTGCTTGAACAGTTGGCAGGCGTGGCGCACACGCATCATCAGCAGCACTTGCCCCGGCGACTGCCCGCACAGTTCATTGAAGCGCTTGAAGAACGCCGAGCGCGACAGGCCGGTGCAGGCGGCCATGCTTTCCAGGGTCCAGGGCACGGCCGGGCGCGCGATCAACTGCTCCAGCAGGTTGGCAAATGCCGGTTGCCGAGCCAGCGCCGCCAGGCCGCCGAGGTCGGTGTTGTCCAGCACCTGTTGGCGCAGCACATACAGGAACAGCAGGTGGCACAGGCGCTCCAGCAGGGCGGGCGAGGGCGCCGGCGTGCGCTCGCATTCCTGCAGGATCAGTTCGAACAGGTTGCGCGCGGCGGTCAGCGATGGGTCACCGGCCCGCAGGATGATCCAGGCGGGCAGGGTGTCGACAATCATCGCCGACAGCCCGGACTGGAAGTGAAAGAACCCGCACACCAGGCCCACGCCGTCACTGGCCTGGCTGTCCAGTGGCAGCATCGGTTTGCGCGGGCATTCCTGGGCGCCAGTGGCGGTGCCATCGCTGGACAAGCGGTACGCCAGGTCTCGCAGCAGGAAGACTGCATCGCCGTTGTTCAATGGGTAAGGGGTCGAGTCGCCGTCGATGTGCATCCAGCACTGCCCTTGCACCACCAGATGAAAACTCGCGCTTGCCAGGCCATGGGTGCTGGCGTGCCAGTCGCCGCAGTAACGCCCGACGTGAAACAGGCTGGTGTTGAGTTCAAGGCTATCTAATAACCAATCGACGAGTGAACTGGACGAATTCATCTAACGGAAAGACTCTAGAGCAAGTAATCGCTACTTTAGACTATTGAGCGGATTTTTTATAACCAACAGACTTGGTACACGAATCCATGAGGAGACCACTCCATGTCCCGCGTACCGATGCTAACCCTGGAAACCGCTCCTGAGGCGGCCAAGCCCTTTCTGGAAAATGCCCTGAAGGGTTCCGGGTTCATCCCCAATCTGTTGGCGGTGCTGGCCAACGCCCCGGCAGCCCTGGAAACCTACATCACCGTGTCGGGCCTGAACGCCAAGTCTGACCTGAGCCTGGCCGACCGCGAAGTGGTGCAACTGATTGCCGCCACCAACCACGGTTGCGATTTCTGCGTCGCCGGGCACACTGCCGTAGCGCGCAACAAGGCCAAGCTGCCGCAAGACGTGATCGACGCCCTGCGCCAGCGCGGTGAACTGCCCAACGAGCGTTATGAGACACTGGCAGCGTTCACCCGTGAAGTGATCGCCACCCGCGGTGATGTCAGCGACGCCGGCTACACCGCGTTCCGTGAGGCAGGCTACACCGACGGTCATGCCCTTGAGGTTATTCTGGGTGTGAGCCTGGCCACCCTGTGCAACTTCGCCAACGTGTTTGCCCGTACCCCGTTGAATCCGGAACTGGCGCAATACCGTTGGGAAAAACCGGCTAGCTGAAGGCGCGCAAGCGTTCGCGATGGTAAACATGCTGCAACAAGGAGAAACATGAATGCTTGACCCAATCTTGAGCCGTTGGCTCGATGTTCAAGCGCAGGCCCTGGATGTGGGCAGTTGCGATCCGCAGGAAGTGCTGCCACGGCTGGCAGAGGCCAATGTATTACGTATCGGTGTGCCCAAGGACCTCGGTGGCCTGGGCGGCGATGTCACCGGCGCGGTGGAAGCTATCGCCGATGTGGCGAGCCATTCCCTGGCGTCGGCGTTTGTGTGCTGGGGCCAACGCTCGTTTATCGAATACTTGCTGCAAAGCCCGAACCAGCGCCTGCGCGAGCAACTGCTGCCGGACCTGCTGAGCGGCAAGCTGGCCGGGGCGACCGGGCTGTCCAACGCGATGAAGTTTTTGTCTGGCATCGAGTCGCTGCAAATCAGCGCCGAGCCGACCGACGACGGCTGGAACCTCAATGGCCGCCTGCACTGGGTGACCAATCTGCGCAAGAACGGGTTTGTGGTGGCCGCCGCCATCGAGCATGCCCAGGGCGGCGCGCCGTTTATCCTGGCGATCCCGGACTCGGTGTCCGGCCTGCAACGTTCCCGCGACCTGGAACTGCTGGGCCTGCAATCCAGCAATACCGCGGCCCTCGGCTTTGAAGCCGTGGAGCTGAGCCGCGACTGGTTGCTGCATGAGGATGCGCGCAAGTTCCTGCCGGCCGTGCGCCCGGCGTTTCTCGGCCTGCAATGCGGCATGTCCATCGGCCTGGCGCGGCGCTCGCTGGCGGAAGTGGCCAATCACCTGGGCTCCAGCCGCACCGTATTGCGTGAAGAGCTGGAAGTGTTGCGTACCTCCCTGGAACAGGCGGTCAACGACCTGAAGAAAGGCCTGCTGGCCGGCCGCTTCGGCACCGAGCCGGTACCGTTGTTCCGCCTGCGCATCGCCCTCGCGGAAATCGCTGCCAGCGCTGTGCAACTGGAGCTGCAAGCCAGCGGCGGCAAGGCCTACCTGACGGCCCACGGCAGCGGTTTTGCCCGGCGCTGGCGCGAGTCGGCGTTTGTGCCGATCGTGACCCCGAGCCTGGTGCAGTTGCGCACCGAGTTGAACCGTCAGGCCAATCTATGAGCCAGGCGGTATTGCACGCCCAGGGAATTTGCCTGGGCTATGCGGGCAACTCGGTGCTGGAAGGTTTCGACCTGCAATTGCAGCCCGGCGAAGTGGTGTCGATCCTCGGCCCCAGCGGCGTTGGCAAGTCCAGCCTGCTGCGGGTGCTCGCCGGTTTGCAAGCGCCCCAGGGCGGCAGCATCCGCCTGTTGGGCGAGCCGTTGAATGGCCCGCACCCGCGGGTGGCGGTGGCGTTCCAGGACCCCAGCCTGCTGCCGTGGCTGAGCCTGGAAAAGAACGTCGCCTTCGGCCTGGACTTTGCCCGCCAGCCGCACCTCAGCCCTGAAGAACGTCGCAGCCGCGTCGACCATGCGATCCACGCCGTAGGCCTGGAACACGCCCGCCAGCAATTCCCGGCGGCGCTGTCCGGCGGCATGGCCCAGCGCACGGCGCTGGCCCGTTGCCTGGCCCGCCAGCCGCAGGTATTGCTGCTGGACGAGCCCTTCGGTGCCCTGGATGAAGTGACCCGTGCCGACATGCAGCACCTGCTGCTCAAGGTCAATCGCGAGCAAGGTTCGGCGGCGGTGCTGATCACCCACGATATCGACGAAGCGCTGCTGTTGTCCGACCGGATTCTGCTACTGGGTAACCGCCCGGCGCGGACCCTCGGCGAATGGCGCATCGACTTGCCGCAACCGCGGGAAGAACAGGTGGAAGCCATCGGCACCCTGCGCATCGAAATTCTCAAAACCCTACGGCGGGCGAGCCGCACTGACCCCCAACCCCCTGAACTGCTGGAGCCTTGCCATGTGTCTGGATGACCTCACTCACTCGCGCCGTGACTTTCTCAAACTCTCGGCCGTGCTCAGTGCCGCCGGAGCCTTGCCATTGCTGAGCAGCTTGCAGGCCCGGGCGGCCAGTGAGCCGGACGCACCGGTACGCATCGGCTATTTGCCGATCACCGACGCCACGCCGTTGCTGGTGGCCCACAACAATGGCCTGTTCGAGGCCGAAGGCATCAAGGCCGAGCGCCCGGTGCTGCTGCGCAGTTGGGCCCAGGTGATCGAGGCGTTCATTTCCGGGCAGGTCAACGTGATTCACCTGCTGTCGCCGATGACCGTATGGGCGCGGTATGGCAGCAAGGTCCCGGCCAAGGTCGTGGCCTGGAACCATGTGGGTGGCTCGGGCTTGACCGTGTCGCCGGGCATTACCGACGTGAAGCAACTGGGCGGCAAGTCGGTGGCGATTCCGTTCTGGTACTCGATTCACAACGTGGTGGTGCAGCAGCTGTTCCGCGACAACGGCCTGACCCCGGTGGCCCGCGCCGCCGGGAGTGCGATTGCCGCCAACGAGGTCAACCTGATCGTGTTGCCGCCCTCGGACATGCCGCCGGCCCTGGCCAGCAAGCGCATCGACGGCTACATCGTCGCCGAGCCGTTCAACGCCCTGGCGGAAAACCTCAACGTGGGCCGCGTACAGCGCTTTACCGGCGATGTGTGGCGCAACCATGCGTGCTGCGTGGTGTTCATGCACGAGCACGACCTGACCAACCGCCCGGAATGGTCGCAGAAGGTGGTGAATGCGATCGTCAAGGCCCAGGTCTGGACCCGCGACAACCGTGAAGAGGCGGTGAAGCTGCTGTCCAAGGACGGCGAGAACCGCTACACCCCGCATGCCGAACCAGTGCTGCGCAAAGTCCTGGCGCCGGCTGCCAGCGACCGTGCGGCGTACCTGGCTGACGGCGCGATCCAGCACGCCAACTGGGACGAGCACCGCATCGACTTCCAGCCGTATCCATTCCCCAGCTACACCGAGGAACTGGTACGCCGCCTGAAAGACACGCTGATCGAGGGCGACAAGAAATTCCTCGCCGACCTGGATCCGGCGTTTGTCGCCAAGGACCTGGTGGACGACCGCTTCGTGCGCAATGCGATCGCGGCGGTGGGCGGCATGAAGACCTTCGGCTTGCCTGAGGGCTTTGAGCGAAACGAGGAGATTGGCGTTTGAACAACGGCAAAACCTTGGGGTTGCCGGGCTGGTTGCTTGGCTTGAGCGGTTTGGCGGGGTTGTTGTTGCTCTGGTGGCTGGGGGTGAAGGTCTTTGGCAGCGCGGACGGTTTGTCTGCGCGGTTTTCGCTGTCGGCGACCCTCGCCAGCCTGTGGGAGTTGCTGGGCCGCAGCGAGCTGTACCTGAACATCGCCGTGAGCCTCAAGCGGATCTTCGTCGGGCTGTTCCTGGCATTGCTGATTGGTGTACCGCTGGGCTTGCTGGTGGGCAGTTCGCGCAAGCTGGAGGCGGCAACCACGCCGGCGTTCCAGTTTCTGCGGATGATCTCGCCGCTGTCGTGGATGCCCATCGTGGTGATGTTGATGGGCGTGGGCGACCAGCCGATCTACTTCCTGCTGGCGTTCGCAGCGGTGTGGCCGATTCTGCTGAATACGGCGGCGGGTGTGCGTCAGCTCGATCCGCGCTGGTTGCAACTGAGCAAGAGCCTGAGCGCCACGCGCTGGGAAACCTTGCGCCGGGTGATTATTCCCGGGGTGATGGGGCACGTGCTGACCGGCGTGCGCCTGGCCATCGGGATCCTGTGGATCGTGCTGGTGCCGTGCGAGATGCTCGGGGTCAGTGCCGGGCTGGGTTATTACATCCTCGACACTCGCGACCGGCTGGCCTACTCGGAGCTGATGGCGATGGTGCTGCTGATCGGCTTGTTGGGGTTTGCCCTGGATGCGTTTGCGCGCTGGTTGCATCAGCGCTGGGTGCATGGAGGGTGAACACCTCATGCAAAGGCTCGGAGGCTTTCCGGGCCTTTGCGATGTGCTCAGGGTTTCACGTAGATGCGCAGGTCGCCTGGAATATCGTTGGGCTGTAATGGCCGGTTCGGGTCTGGCGCAGGGTTTTTTGCTTTAAGCCCGATGCTGCTGTGGGTCATGTTCCGGTTGTCAAAAACCCCGATGCCGATGCTTTCCGTCAGTTCCGCCAAGCCCGGAACACCTTCGGAGGTGTTCATGTGCGCGCTTCCCACTAACGCGACCCACTTTTCGGTGCCGGAGTTTGCCTGGATGGTTTCCGCAGCGTAGTAGTTGAACTCCTTGAGCCGCTTTTCAGAGTTGACGCCAGTGCGGGTGCGATCACGGGATTTGTCGTGTCTATGTCGCGTCAGGTAATAGTGATCGAGGGGTAAAAGCTCTATTCCATTGTCTTCAAATTTTTTCTTGAGTTGCTCCAGTGTTGGATTCGTGCGGCGAGTGTTGCTGTTTCCGAGCATTCCGATTCCATCATCAACGGGGCCACCGATGTAGTCGATATACCCTTCGAAATAGACTTTTTTGACACCCTGGCTTTTTAGCGTATCGACGTTGTCGAACAGCATTTTAAAGCTGGCCATTTGCGAGTGAGACTCTCCAAACACCACGCCGTTTGATGCTTTCAATGCCTCCGTGATCAGATCGGCTGCGGGGACCGGTACGGGGATATCGGGGATTGTAGGGCGCGGCGGAAGGCCTCCATCCTTGATCGCCTCATAATAGTCCTCCATTTCCACCCGAAACTTATCCAGCGTTGCCTGGCGGGTGTCGAGCTTGAAATGGTCGACTTCGAGCCTTCCTTTCAAACTTTCCACGTATTGGCCCTCGGGTAACGGCTTCCTGATTCGAGGTGGGCGGTTGACGGTGTTTATCGGGTTAAACCGGTGAGTGCTCTTGCTCGAAGCGGCATAGGCGTTGGGGGAGGGCTCCAGCGTATCAGCGCTACTGAACGCTTGCAGGGGGCTGCCGTACGGCTGGTGCGTTTGTGCGTCGAAAGCGTACCACTTGCCCTTGATCTGCACCGCGCTGCCCTCGACCGTCTGCTCGCCCATCTGGAATGAGCCGGTAGCGGCTGCGTCATATCGAGTGCCGGCGGCGGCAAGCTCGCTGTTGCTCGCTGTACCCTTGAGCGTTTTCAAGCCCTGGGTGGCTGCGTTTGCGCCGTCGATGGCGAGTTTTCCCGCGCCGACTACCAGGTCGCCAAGTCCGCTCAGCGGATTGAGTTCCGAGAGTGCGGTAACCCCGAAAATCTTGCTCAGCTTGAGGGCTTTGCTGGCCGCGCTGCTGGCAGTGCTCAGGGTTTTTCCGACCTTCGCGGCGACGCCTGCACCTGCCGTGAGAAAGCCGAACGCATCAAATGCCAGGTCAGAGAACCCATCTTTAAAGTTGCCATTACTGAAGTTGACGATGGCCGACCTGAGCGGAACAAGGTCGAGAAAAAAGTTGCCGATGGTGCTGGCGACCGTCCTTCTATGCTCATCCGGCGTACTTCCGGCCGCTTGTTGCCTGAAGGTTTCCAGATCGAGCCCCTCGACGATTGAATCCGCAAGGTACTCCGCCCGGAAATTCCTGAACAGGTTGGGATTGGATCCCTCGAGCGGGTTCTCTTGCTTTATATAGTCGCGCTTGGCATCGAAGGTGGAGAACTCTTCTATTCGGGTTACTTCGTTGGCGATCTTCTGGTCCTGGCGAGTGATAATTGCGTTGCTGACTTTCCTGATGCTGCCTTTTTCGGTATCGAACTCATAGGTGGACGGCTTGTTCTGGTGTTTTGTGGTGACGAGTATTTTTTTGCTTGTATGGAAGAGGGTTTCTCCCGCGAATGGTGTCCAGCTGACTCTGTAGGATTTTTCTTTGTAGAAGTTCAGCTTTCCTAACCGCAAGTTTTCTTTGTCCTCCGGTGGAAGGTTGGCGAGGGCATTCAAGATGGAATATTTCTTGACGGTTTTATAGTCGCTTATGGTCTGGCTAATGGCTTTGTCAAAGGTGTCGGGGACTTTAAAGCCGGGGCCATGGGTAAAGGCGGCGAAGGCATCAAGATCGACGCCATGCGTCCCAGGTTTGAGCTCCCAGTCTGATGCCGTTATTTTCTCGCCTTGCATGGTCAGGTCCAGCATGGAATAAGGGCCGCGAGTGGAGATCGTCTTGTTGGCGGTTTTGTTGGGCTTGAGCAACACCTTCTCTTCAAAGGGGACGCCTTCGCCAAATTTTTCCTTGAGCAGGTCCAGCGCTATCTGCTTGCGGCTGGGCATCGGGGTGTCAAGCAAGCCGGAGGCGTGTTTCAGCTTGCCCAATTGATAGTTGAACGCGTCCATGGCGGTATCAATGTCTGGTTTTTCGTAAAGCGTGTCGTCTTTCGCCTCAAGCACCCCATTGACCACGGCCCAGTCCAACAATGCCGCAGTTTGGGCAGCTTCGGGCGCGGGCCCACTTGAGTCGGCGGCGATCATCACTTCGGCAAAACTCATGTTCGCTACGCTGCCAGGGGACCTGGCTTCGATGGCGGCCGCCGCGATGCACAGGTTGGCCCAGGCCAGGCTGCCGTGGACCACGCTGTCGGGAATATCCTTGATCAGCAACTGCGGTGCCGCCCGCATCAACAGCAGATGCGTACCCAGCGAGGCGTTGGCAGGTGAGGTTTTGCCGGTATCACTCAAGTGCTCGCGCAGGCCGGCGACGATCGCCGAGGTGGGTTTGCCCCAATATTGTTTATGTGACAGGTCGAATCCGGCCACTTTGTTGCGATGCGGTTGGGTGATGGATTCCTGATCCAGATCGAGGTTGATGGCCGCCAGTACGTGATCATTCACACTGCTATCAGTCGGAATGCTCTCCAGGTTGGTCTGCAAGGCCTCTCCCAGCGCCTGGCCTCGGGGGGAACGGATGAGGGCTTCCAGCGTTTTGGCCGGATCGCTCGAGGCGTCGCTGGAGAGCGGCAGGTTACCGTTCAGAAACTCCAGGAGCCCCCGCTGCTGGCTTGCTTGCTGAACATCCGGAGCGCCAGCGGCATGTTCTCTGGCGGCGGTGAGCAGTTCGTTCTGCTGAGGTGTGCTCAAGGGCAGGGGCCAGGACAAGGCGCCGCCCAGATTTCCCCATGGATGGGGGTGGGAACGTGTCAGCGATGTGCGCGCCAGGGTCAGCAGCTCATCATGGGTGGTTGGCTCGGGCAGGCCCATAGCCTTGAGAAAGTTTGCAAGACTCACGGCGTTAGCACTATTTGGGGGGTAAGAAGAGTTGGGCGCGAGGTCCATCAGCGTGCTTCCCAGCGCAGATCGCACCACCAGAAACGGCGCGTTCGGTCCTGCCAACGTGGCGACATGAGTGAGCTGCTGCGCCAGTGCCTGCCAGTTTTTTCGGTCAGCCAGCGCGGTCTCCAAGGGTTTCGGGCCATTGGGGGGCGGTGTGTCAGCCGCGGGGTCCGGAATGTCCGTTGCGCTTTGCAATATTTCATCGGGGTATGACGGTATATCGGGGAGTGGTATCGGAGGAGGGG
>NZ_JACARZ010000130.1:0-1863 GCF_013386315.1 Pseudomonas sp. P7779
AGCAGGAAAAGGCTCAGGGGGAGAAGCAGACGGGCAGCGTTCATGGGGGCTCCGTTGTTTAGCGACAAAGGGCGAACATAACCGAAGATGAGACAAGGTGTGACAGATGGCGTTGTGTTGGCTGCACCGGCCTCTTCGCGAGCAAGCCCGCTCCCACATTCGACCGCATTCCAAAGCATGGACTCGGTCAAGTGTGGGAGCGGGCTTGCTCGCGAAGAGGCCAGCTCAGGCGCTACATAACTATCAGAACAACACCTTCGCCACATCCGCAAAGCGCTTGGCAAAGTGCACCGTCATCCCTTCCTTCAGGTACTCCGGCAGCTCTTCAAAGCTCCCCCGGTTAGGCTCCGGCAAGATCAGCTCGTGAATCTTCTGGCGCCGCGCCGCAATCACCTTCTCGCGCACCCCGCCAATCGGCAGCACATGCCCGGTCAACGTCAGCTCACCGGTCATCGCCACGCCTTTTTTCGGCGGCTGGTTACGTGCCAGCGACAGCAGCGCACTGGCCATGGTCACGCCCGCGCTCGGGCCGTCTTTCGGTGTGGCGCCTTCCGGCACGTGCAGGTGCACGAAGGCTTCATCGAAGAACTTCGGGTCACCGCCAAACGACTTCAGGTTCGAGCTGATGTAGCTGTAGGCAATCTCGGCCGATTCCTTCATCACTTCACCCAGTTGCCCGGTGAGCTTGAAGCCACGGTTCAGCGTGTGGATGCGCGTCGCCTCGATCGGCAGGGTCGCGCCGCCCATGCTGGTCCAGGCCAGGCCGGTGATCACACCGGTGCCCGACAGCACTTGCTCGTTACGGAACACCGGCATGCCCAGGGAGGCTTCCAGGTCCTTGTTGCCGATCTTGATCACCGAGTCCGGCTCATCCAGCAGCTTGACCACCGCCTTGCGCACCAGTTTGCCCAGCTGTTTCTCCAGCTGGCGCACCCCGGCTTCGCGAGCGTAACCATCGATCAGCGCGCGCAGGGCGCCGTCGCTGATGGACAGGCTGTTTTTCGACACGCCGGCTTTTTCCAGCTGCTTGGGCCACAGGTGACGCTTGGCGATCGCGACCTTTTCTTCGGTGATATAGCCCGACAGGCGAATCACTTCCATCCGGTCCAGCAACGGGCCGGGGATCGAATCCAGGGTGTTGGCGGTGCACACGAACAGCACTTTGGACAGGTCCAGGCGCAGGTCCAGGTAGTGGTCGAGGAATTCGACGTTCTGTTCCGGGTCGAGGGTTTCGAGCAGGGCCGAGGCCGGGTCGCCCTGGTAGCTCTGGCCCATCTTGTCGATCTCGTCGAGCATGATCACCGGGTTCATCACTTCCACATCTTTGAGGGCTTGCACCAGCTTGCCCGGCATCGCACCGATGTAGGTACGGCGATGCCCCTTGATCTCCGCCTCGTCACGCATGCCGCCGACGCTGAAGCGGTAGAACGGCCGGCCGAGGGATTCGGCAATCGATTTGCCGACACTGGTCTTGCCCACGCCCGGCGGGCCCACCAGCAACACGATGGAGCCGGCGACTTCGCCCTTATAGGCGCCCACGGCGAGGAACTCGAGGATGCGACTCTTGATGTCGTCCAGGCCGGCGTGGTGTTTGTCGAGCACTTTGCGGGCGTGCTTGAGGTCGAGTTTGTCCTCGCCATACACGCCCCACGGCACCGAGGTGGCCCAGTCCAGGTAGTTGCGGGTGACCGCGTACTCCGGCGAACCGGTTTCCAGGATCGACAGCTTGTTCATTTCTTCGCTGATGCGTTTCTGCGCCTGGGTCGGCAGGACCTTGTCCACCAGGCGTTGTTCGAATTGCTCGACGTCGGCGCTGCGATCGTCCTTGGTCAGCCCCAGCTCTTGCTGGATGACCTTGAGTTG
>NZ_JACARZ010000131.1:0-17494 GCF_013386315.1 Pseudomonas sp. P7779
CCGCAGCAACGGATATGCACACCCCCACCATTTACGACCCATCCAAACCAAAAGCGACCCCCCCCGTTGACGCCCCACCCCAAACCCCTATTAAGTACTATTAATCCGCATTAATAGGATCAATCAAACACCATGCTAAGCCGCCCGCTGCGCCGCAAACGCCAGAAGCTCTCCGACGTGATCGTCGAGTCGGTCAAACGCTCCATCGTCACCGACGCCCTGAAGCCCGGCGACCGCTTGCCCACCGAGCGCGAACTGATGGAAAGCTTCCAGTGCTCCAAAGGCTCCGCCCGCGAAGCCCTCAAGGCGCTGGAAGTCGAAGGCCTGGTCAACACCCGCACCGGCCCCAGCGGCGGCGCCTATCTCAACCAGGCCGGCACCGAACCCGCCAGCCGCGCCCTGCGCAACTACCTGCACTTCCAGCACCTGGACGGCGAGCAGGTCTACCAGCTGCGCAAAGTCATCGAAGTCGAACTCGCCGTCTCGGTCCTGGGCCGCCTGAGCGAAGACGACTACCGCGCCCTCCAGGACAACGTCGATTTCTGCAGCGCCCCCGAAGACAGCGAAGCCGGCCAACGCGAACAACGCATCGCCGAACTGGAATTCCACAACCTGCTGGCCAAGGCCTGCCCCAACCCGCTGCTGAGCTTCATGGCGCAATTCCTCAACGACCTGCTGCGTGACCTGGTCGTGCTGAAAAAAGCCTACAAACCCAAGCGCAAGCAATTCGACGCCGCCAACCTCGACTACCACAAACAACTGCTGATCGCCTTCCGGGCCGAAGACGAAGCCACCGTACGCAGCCTGATGCACGAACACATGTGCGACGCCGAACACCACATGACCGCCCTTGAAGGTGAAGTCAGCCCGCACTTTCTGCTGGAGTTCGACCACAACCACTAAGCCGCACCCTCCACCAATAAAAGGCCTGCCCACAGGCCGTGCTCCACCGTATCGCCATTGCCACTCCTGCCAATAACTAATCCAGGGAGTCACCCCATGCAGCGTCGTACGTTGTTGAAAGCCAGTCTCACCGCAGCCGCCGCCCTCAGCCTCCCGCTGAGCGTGCGTTCTGCATTCGCCGCCGAGCCTTTTACCTTTTACGGCCTCAAGTCCATGTCTGGCGCCTTTGCCAGTTATGGCAAATTTGCCGACATGGGTTCACGCCTCGCGGTGGAACAGCATCCCGAGTTGCTCGGCCGACCGCTGGTCTACAAAGTGATCGACACCGAAGGCAACGCCGGCAAGGCCGTGCGTAAAGTCCAGGAAGCGATCCAGCAGGACGGCGCACGCTTTTTCCAGGGCTGTACCCTGTCGTCTTCGGCACTCGCGGTGGCCAAGGAAGTGAGCAAGGCCGGTGGCGTGTTCATGACCCCGGTGGGCGCCGATGAAGTCACCGGCAAGGACTGCAACAGCGCCACGTTCCGCTGGTCGGTGCCGACCTACGGCGCGATCCGCGAGACCCTCGTGCCGCTGATCAAGCTGCTGCCCGACGCCAAGCGCTGGTACACCATCACCCCGCAATACGTGTTCGGCGAAGCCCTGCTCGAAGGCGCCAAATCGGTGCTGGCCGAGCATGGCCTGGAACACGCCGGCAACAGCTACCACTCGCTGCAGGAGCAGGAGTTCTCCGGCTACCTGACCAATGCCATCGCCGCCAAACCCGACGTGCTGGTGCTGCTGAACTTCGGCAGCCAGTCGTCCAACACCCTGCGTCAGGCGGTGAACTTCGGTATCAAGGAGCGCATGAAAGTGTTGCTGGTGTGGTCCGCCGGCCTCGACCAGTTCCAGGAGCTGGGCAGTGACGTACTGGAAGGCGTGTACCTCGGCGCTCAGTACTGGCATCAGGTCGACACCCCGCTCAACCGTGACCTGGTGAAACTCACCAAGGCCAAATACGGCATCAACCCCACCTACCCGCTGGCCGCCGACTACATCAGCACCAAGGTCATGCTCGAAACCATCATCTCCACCGGCAGTTTCGACGGGCCGACCGTGGCCAAGGCCATGCAGGGCCTGAGCTACGAAGGCCCCACCGGCAAGGAGTCGATCCGCGCCGGCGACCATCAGGTGATCAAGGACTACTACCTGCTGGTGGGCAAGGCCGCAGGCGACATGGCCGACAAGGACGATCTGGCCAAGGTGCTCAGCTCCGGCCAGTCGTTCCCGCCGGTGGAAGCCACGGGCTGCGTGCTCGGCTGATCCGCTGAAAATCTACTGGTGACACAGCGCAGGGCCGCTCATGCGGCCACCTGCCGAGGGTTCCTGCATGCTTAATCTTTACCTGTTCCAGATTCTCAACGGCCTGGGCCTTGGGATGATCTACTTCCTGATCGCGGTCGGCTTGACGATCATTTTCGGCCTGCTGAACTTCGTCAACTTCGCCCACGGTGCGTTCTTTTTGCTGGGCGCCTACATCTGTTACACCGCCGTCAGCCTCACCGGCAGCTTCTGGCTGGCACTGCTGATCGCGCCGCTGGTGGTGGCCGCGCTGGCCTGGGTGATCGAGCGATTATTGATCCAGCGGATTTATCACTTGCCGCACATGTTCCAGATTCTGGTGACCCTGGGGATCGCCCTGATCATCCAGGAAGCCAGCGTGATGATCTGGGGCCCGGTGGGCAAGAGCGTCGCCGTACCGGAATTGCTGCGCGGGGTGCTGGTGGTGGGCGATTTTGTCTACCCCTACTACCGCCTGTTCCTGATCGTGTTCTCCGGCCTCGTTGGCCTTGGCCTGTGGCTGCTGCTGGAACGCACGCGCTTCGGCGCCCTGGTGCGGGCCGGCAGTGAAAGCACGGAAACCGTGTCCCTGCTGGGCACCAACATTTTCCGCCTGTTCTCCATGACCTTCGCCCTCGGCGTGGCCCTCGCCGGTGTGGCCGGTGTGCTGTTCGCCCCGTTGCGCGGCGCCCAGCCCTTTGTCGGCCCGGAAATCCTCGGCGTGGCGTTCGTGGTGGTGGTGATCGGCGGCATGGGTTCCTTCAGCGGTGCACTGGTGGGCGGCCTGCTGGTCGGCGTGGTGCAAAGCCTGATGACCACACTCTGGCCCCAGGGCGCGAGCCTGATGATCTACGGCGCAATGGCCGTGGTGATCCTGGTGCGTCCTTACGGCCTGTTCGGGAGAGCCTGACATGAGCGAGAAAAATCCCCTGCCGTTCGCCAAGACCCAGTCGCGCTACATGCTGCTGTTGGTGCTCGTGGTGTTGATCGGCCTGCCGTTGATTCTGCCCTCGGCGACCCTGGCCACCGAGATCCTGATCTTTGCCATGGCCGCCCTCGCCTGCAACCTGCTGCTGGGTTACACCGGGCTGCTGTCGTTCGGCCAAGGCATCTTCTTCGGGGCCGGCGCCTACTGCGCGGCGCTGTTGATGATTCACCTGCAACTGGGGCTGTTCAGCGCACTGCTGGGTGCCGCCGTCGCCGGTGGTTTCCTGGCTTTCCTGGTGGGCGCCCTGGCGATCCGTCGCACCGGCATTTACTTCGTGATGCTGACCCTGGCCTTCAGCCAGATGGCCTACTTCGTCGCCTACACCCTGAGCGACTGGACCGGCGGCGACAACGGCCTGCTCAGCGTGCCGCGCCCGGAAATCCGCATCGGTGACACCGTGCTGCTGTCGCTGACCGACGCCCGCGCGTTCTACGGGTTTGTCGCGGTGCTGTTCCTGCTGATCTTCATCGGCGCCCGCCGGGTGATCGCCTCTCCATTCGGCAGCACGCTGATGGCGATTCGCGAAAACGAAACCCGCGCTTCGGCCATCGGCTATGACACCCGCCACTTCAAGATCCTGGTGTTCGTGTTGTCCGGCGCCGTCACCGGGATTGCCGGGGCGCTGTACGCGATGCTGCTGCACTTTGTGCCGCTGTCGAACATCGACCTGGCGATGTCCGAAAACATCCTGATCATGACCATCGTCGGCGGCACCGGCTCGCTGTTCGGCTCGTTGCTGGGCGCCGGTTCCATCGTGCTGCTGGGGGACTTCCTTTCCGATCTGTGGCCGCGCTGGCTGATGCTGCTGGGGGTGATCCTGATCCTGGTGGTGATCTTCATGCGCGGCGGTTTGTGGGGTGGTCTGTCGACCCTGTTCGAACGTGTGCGCGGCAGCCGCAAGGCCGACGTTGTGACCAAGGAGAAGCTGTCATGAGCATCCTGCTGGAAACCAAGAACCTGGAACTGGCCTACGGTGCGTTCCACGCGGTGAACGGTGTCAACCTCAAGGTCGAAGCCGGCACCATCCACACCATCATCGGCCCCAATGGCGCGGGCAAGACCAGCCTGTTCCACTGCCTGACCGGCGAACGCCAGGCCACCGCCGGAGCAATTCATTTCGACGGCAAGAACCTGATGCGCAAACCGGCCCACGGCCGCGTCGGCCTGGGCATGGCGCGCTCGTTCCAGCTCACCAGCCTGTTCCAGAACCTCAGCGTGCGCGAAAACCTGCGCCTGGCCGCCCAGGGTCGTGACGGCGCCCGCGCGCTGAACTTCTGGCGCCGGGTCGACAGCAAGCGCGAACACCTGGAAATGGCCGACCAGGTGTTGGAACGCCTGCAACTCACCGCCCGCGCCGACACCCTGGCCGGCGAGTTGTCCCACGGCCAGCAGCGGGTGCTGGAAGTCGGCATGTCGATCTGCTCCAGACCCAAGCTGCTGATGCTCGACGAACCCACCTCGGGCATGGGCATCGACGACATCCCGATCATGACCCAACTGATCAGCGACCTCGGCCGCGACCATACCGTGCTGTTGATCGAGCACAACATGAGCATCGTCATGTCCATCAGCCAACGCATCACCGTGATGAGCCACGGCCAGATCCTGGTGGAAGGCACACCGGAATTCGTGCGCGCCGACGAGCGCGTGCGCACCGCCTATTTGGGAGAAGCCGCCTGATGCTGACCGTCGACAATATCCATTCCTACTACGACAAGAGCCACGTCCTTGAAGGCGTGTCCCTGACCGTCAACCCTGGCGAACTGGTGACCCTGCTGGGGCGCAACGGCGCCGGCAAGACCACCACCCTGCGCAGCATCCTCGGGATCATCTGCCCGCGCCAGGGCCAGATTCACTTCAACGGCCAGCCGCTGGTGGGGCAGAAAATCTTCGAAATCGCCCGCCAGGGCCTGGCGCTGGTGCCGGAGAACCGCGGGATTTTCCGCCTGCTCACGGTGGAGGAAAACCTGCGCATTGCCGTGCGCAAGACCAGCCGCTGGCAGATGGAAGACGTGTACGGCATGTTCCCGCGCCTCAGGGAGCGCCGTAAAAACGCCGGCCACGCGCTGTCCGGCGGTGAGCAACAGATGCTCGCCATCGCCCGCGCGCTGCTCAACGATCCCAAGCTGCTGATCCTCGATGAGCCCACCGAAGGCCTCGCGCCGGTGATCGTCGACGAGCTGGTGAAGATCCTGCGCAAGGTCAAGGAAGACGGCCTGCCGGTGCTGCTGGTGGAACAGAACCTGATGGTCTGCGACAAGCTCGCCGACCGCCATTACGTCCTCGAACAGGGCCGTGTGGTGTACGAAGGCAGTGCCGAAGCCTTCCGCGCCGACCCGACGATCAAGAACCGTTACCTGGCCCTGAGTGCCTGACCGGAGACTGCTGATGAATAGTTTTGCGCAACCGCTCCAGAGCAACGCCCCGCTGATCAACCGCGAGCGCCTGTGGCAATCGCTGATGGACCTCGCCCGCCTCGGCGCCACACCCAAAGGCGGCGTGTGCCGCCTGGCCCTTACCGACCTCGACCGCCAGGCCCGCGACCTGTTTGTGCAATGGTGCGAGGCGGCCGGCTGCAGCGTCAGCGTCGACGCCATCGGCAATATCTTTGCCCGCCGCGCCGGGCGTAATCCGGCACTGGCGCCGGTGATGACCGGCAGCCATATCGACACCCAGCCTACCGGCGGCAAGTTCGACGGTTGCTACGGCGTGATGGCTGGCCTGGAGGTGATCCGCACCCTCAATGATTTGAACATCGAGACCGAAGCGCCAATTGAAGTGGTGGTGTGGACCAACGAAGAAGGCTCACGATTCCCGCCGTGCATGATGGGTTCCGGGGTGTTCGCCGGTAAGTTCGACCTGCAGGAAACCCTCGACAAACAGGACGAGCAAGGGCTGTCGGTGGGCGCTGAATTGCAGCGCATCGGCTACGCCGGCTCCCGCACCGTGCTGGGCCATCCGGTGGGCGCCTATTTCGAGGCGCATATCGAGCAGGGCCCAGTGCTGGAAGACCAGGCCACCACCATCGGCGTGGTCATGGGCTGCCTGGGCCAGAAGTGGTTCGACCTGACGCTCACTGGCGTCGAAGCCCACGCGGGCCCGACGCCAATGCACCTGCGCAAGGACGCACTGGTAGGCGCGGCGCAAGTGGTCAGCGCGGTGAATCGCATCGCCCACGAACAACAACCCCATGCCTGCGGCACCGTCGGTTGCCTGAGCCTGCACCCCGGCTCGCGCAACGTGATTCCCGGCCAGGTGCACATGACCATCGACCTGCGCCACCTGCACGCCGACAAGCTGCAAGCGATGGTCGACGCAGTGCGCCAGGTGATCGAAGCCACCGCCGAGCAACACGGCTTGAGCTTTGAGCTGACACCCACTGCCGACTTCCCGCCGCTGGATTTCAACCCTGCCTGTGTCAACGCCGTGCGAGATGGCGCGAGCAGCCTGGGCCTGAGCCATATGGACATCGTCAGCGGCGCCGGGCATGACGCGATCTTCGTCGCCGAACTGGGCCCGGCCGGAATGATCTTTGTGCCGTGCGAAGGCGGCATCAGCCATAACGAAATCGAGAACGCCGCGCCGGATGACCTGGCGGCGGGCTGCGCGGTGTTGCTGCGGGCCATGGTCAACGCGGCGCAAGGAGGTAAAGCGGCATGACGGATATCGCCAACCTGACCGCAGTTGAGCTGCTGGCCCGCTATCGGGATAAAAGCCTGTCGCCGGTGGAGGTCACCGAAGACGCATTGCTGCGGATCGAACGCTACAACCCGGCGGTCAACGCCTACTGCCACGTCGACCCGGAAGGCGCCTTGAAGGCGGCGCGGGATTCGGAACAGCGCTGGCTCAAGGGCCAGCCGTGCGGGGCCCTGGACGGGGTGCCCTCCTCCATCAAGGACCTGACGCAGACCATCGGCATGCCGACGCGCAAGGGTTCGCGTACCACATCCGCCGAGGGTCGATGGGATGTGGATGCGCCCTTCTCGGCCTTCATGCGCAAGGCCGGCGCGGTATTGCTGGGCAAGACCACCACACCGGAATTCGGCTGGAAAGGCGTCACCGATAACCCGCTGTATGGCATTACCCGCAACCCGTGGGACACGCGCATGACGGCGGGCGGTTCGTCCGGTGGTGCCGGTGCGGCGGCAGCCCTGAACCTTGGCGTACTGCACCAGGGCAGCGATGCCGGCGGCTCGATCCGGATCCCCTGTGCCTTCACCGGCACCTTCGGCATCAAGCCGACCTTCGGTTATGTGCCGCAATGGCCGGCCAGTTCGATGACGATTCTGTCGCACCTGGGGCCGATGACCCGCACCGTGGAAGACTCGGTGCTGATGCTGCAAACCATCGCCCAGCCGGATGCGCGGGATGGTTTGATCGGCGCGCCCCGGACCACGCCATGGTTGCACGCCGGGGCTGATTTGAAGGGACTGCGTATCGCCTATAGCCCGAACTTCGGTTATGTCGACGTGGACCCGCAAGTGGCCAGGGTGGTCGCCCAGGCGGTAGAAGGCCTGGTGCAGCTGGGTGCCCATGTTGAGCAGATTGATCCGGGGTTCAGTGATCCGCTGGAGGTGTTCAATACTTTATGGTTTGCCGGTGCAGCACGTCTGGCCGGGCCGTTGAGCGATGCGCAGCGGCAATTGATGGACCCGGGGTTGCTGCGCATTGCCCGACTGGGCGAGCAGATCAGCCTCAGCGATTACAGCGCCGCTCTGGAAGCACGGGCAGCGCTCGTGGCGCGCATGGCGGCATTCCATGAGCATTACGATGTGCTGGTTTCGCCGATGATGCCGATCACCGCGTTCGAGGCCGGGCACAATGTGCCGCCGGGTTCGGGACTAGGGGAATGGATGGAGTGGACGCCGTTTACCTATCCCTTCAACCTGACCCAGCAACCGGCGGCGTCGGTGCCGTGCGGGTTGGCGGCCAATGGGTTGCCGGTGGGGCTGCATGTGGTGGGGGCGCGGTTTGCGGATGAGCAGGTGCTGAGAGTTTGCCAGGCGTATGCCAAGGCTTTTCCAACCGAGCACCTGCAAGCCCCCAAAACCCCAACTTGAAATGCAATCAAACTGTGGGAGCGGGCTTGCTCGCGAAGGCGGTGTGTCAGTCACCGGATATCTTGACTGACACACCGCCTTCGCGAGCAAGCCCGCTCCCACATTTTTGTCCGTATTCCAATCATCAGCCCCTACAATGCCTCCTATCATCCAAGGGGGTTTCATGGACATCGAACTGGCACGCACCTTCCTCGAAATCACCCGCTGCGGCAGCCTCGCCGCGGCGGCCGAGAAACTGCACGTCACCCAGACGGCAATCACCGCCCGGGTCAAAAACCTCGAAAGCCAGCTCAACAGCACCCTGTTCGTGCGCAACCGCGCCGGTGCCCGCCTGACCCCGGACGGCGAGGCGTTCGTGGTCTACGCCAACCAGCTTGTCCAGACCTGGGAAGCGGCACGCCGCGACCTGCCATTACCCGACGGCTACCGCAACGTGCTGCACATCGGTGGCGAAGTCAGCCTGTGCAACCCGCTGATGCTCGGCTGGGCCCAGGCCTTGCGTGAACACATCCCCGGTCATGCCTTGCGCACCGAGATTCGCGAAGGCGAGTACCTGTTGCGCCAACTGGAGCTGGGGGTGCTGGACGCCGCCTTGGTGTTCCAGCCGCAATACTGGCCGGGGTTGCAGGTGGAGCAGGTGCTGGAAGAAAAACTGATCCTGGTGCAACTGGCCGCCCGGCCCGAGCCCTACGTGTATATCGACTGGGGCCAGGGCTTTCGCCAGCAGCACGACGCCGCACTGCCGGACAAGGCCCGCGCAGCCCTGAGTTTCAATCTGGGGCCACTGGCGTTGCAGTACATCCTGGAAAACGGCGGTGCCGGGTATTTCCGCACGCGGGTGGTACAGAGCTACCTCGACAGCGGTGTGATGGAACGGGTGCCCAAGGCGCCGGAGTTCAGCTTCCCGACGTACCTGGTGTATTCCCGCGAGCGCGACTCGGCGGTTTTGCAGCAGGCACTGGCCTTGCTGCGGGCGGTGGTGGAGGCGGAAAAGGATTGGTCGCAGCGCTGGGATCCGGTGATTTGAAGCCGTGCCCATGGTAGCCTCAGGTTGTTTTCTCCTGGTTCCCCCCTGCCGATGAACAAGAAAAAGTCCGTCACCATCAGCGACATCGCCAAACGGGTCAACATGACCACCATCACGGTGTCCCGGGCGCTGAGCAAACCCGACCTGGTCAAGCCCGCCACCCTGGCGCGGATTCTCGAAGTGGCGCGGGAGCTGGACTATGTGCCCAACGCCTTTGCCCGCGGGCTCAAGCGCAGTGAAAGCCTGATCATCGGCGTGATCACCGCTTCGGTCGACAACCCCTTCTACAGCGAGATGATCAAGGCGATTTCCCGCGAGGCGAAAAAGCACGGCTACACCATCATGCTGGTGGATACCGACGAACTGGAAGAACTGGAAAGCAAGGCAGTCGACACACTGCTGGGCTACCGCGTGGCGGGGATCATCCTGTCGCCGGTCTCCGACGAGCCCAGCTACCAGCCGGACTATTTGGAGCGCCTGGGTAACGGCAAGACGCCGGTGGTGCTGCTCGATCGCACGATCCACGACAGCCCCTTCAGCCGTGTGGTGCTGGACAACTATCACAGCGGCATCGAGGCGGCGCAGTACCTGGTGCGGCAAACCCCGAACCTCAAGCGCCTGCTGGTGCTGACCGGGCCCGAGCATTCGCGCATCACCATGGAACGCCTCAAGGGCCTGAAAGAAGTCCTGGCCGAGCACCCTCAGGTGCACGTTGAAGTGTGTGCCGGTGACTACACGCTGATGCCCTCCTACCTGCACACCCTCGACTACCTGGCCGAGCACTCGGCGCCGGACGCGATCATGGGCTTCAACCAGTTGATCACCCTCGGCGCGCTGCGTGCGCTGCGCATGCACAACATCCCCCACGACAGCCTGACCATCTGCGGCATCGACCGCCTGCCCTTCGCCGATATCTTCGGCGTGCCGATTGCCTGCGTGGCCCACGACGCGTCACTGGCCGGCAGCAGCGCGGTGCGGCTGCTGCTGGATCGTCTCGAAGACCCGCACAAACCGCGGGACAAGGTGGTGATCGCCGGCAAGCTGGAGAACGGCTAGCGGCTGGTGTAGCCGCCGTCGATCGGCAGGCTGACGCCGCTGATCATGCTGGCGGCATCGCTCAGCAGGAACAACACCGGCAGGGCCACTTCCGCCGTTTCGGCAAACCTCCCGAGGGGAATCGCCGCCAATGCCGGATCACGTTTGGCGGGCGCCGACCAGGCCATCTGTGCCATGGGCGTGAGGGTGACGGTGGGGTTGACGCTGTTGACGCGAATTCCGAAGCGGCCCCATTCGGCGCATTGCACGCGGGTGATGGCGTCCAGTGCAGCCTTGGAGGCGCAGTAGCCGAGGTGATCGTCCAGCGCCACGAGTGAGGCCTGGCTTGAGACGTTGACGATGCTGCCGGGAATCTTCGCTTCAATCATCGCCGCAGCGATACGGCTGGCGACCTGGGCCGCGGCGCGGGCGTTGACATTCATCACCTGGTCGAAGGCTTCGGCGCTGATGGCCGCGGCGGGTTCCAGGCGGGAAATGCCGGCGCAGTTGACCAGTCCATGCATCGGCGGCAGGCCTTGCAGGGCCAGGTCCAGGGCGGCGCTGTTGGCGATGTCCAGGCACAGGGTTTCGCAACCGAGCTGGGCCAGGGCCTGAGCGTCGCGGCCCAGGGCAAACACCTGGGCGCCGCTGGCGATCAGTTGGAGGGCAATTTCCCGGCCGATGCCGCTGCTGGCGCCGGTGACGAGGATGCGCTGCTTGGTGAAGTCAAAAATAGCGTTCATGGTTCACGATCTCTAAAACGATGGAGATCCCATGTGGGAGCGGGCTTGCTCGCGAATGCGGTGGGTCAGGCAATAAATCCGGCACTGATACACCGTATTCGCGAGCAAGCCCGCTCCCACATTTGGATCAGTGTTCGCTTAATTCAATTGCAAGCTGTGCATCACCGGTTTCAAGGCCGGATACAGCTCCAGATAGCTGGCAAACGCCCGGTCATACACCCCGACATTCCCCGCCTCCGGCTCCGCCCGCAGCTCCAACTGCACCCAACCTTTCTCCATCTGCCGGTCATCCACCACCCCCACCGCATGGGCCGCCAACAACGCCGCGCCCAAGGCCGCCTCCACCTCTTGCACAATGGTGTAGACCGGGAAGTGGGTGATGTCCGCAATAATCTGCATCCACAAATCCGAATGGCTCGCCCCACCCACCACAATCAGCCGTGGATCAAGGGAATGCGCCCCACGGGTGCCCGCTTCGATATTGTGCCGCAGGGCAAAACTCACCCCTTCGAGCACCGCGCGGTACAGGTGGATCCGGCTGTGATACAGGTTCAGCCCGACAAAGCTGCCGCTGGCCCGGTCATCCCACACCGGGCTGCGTTCGCCCATGAGATACGGCAGGAACAACAGCCCTTCGCTGCCCGCCGGGATCTTCGCGGCGCTCTGCTCCAGCAGCCACAAACTGTCCTGGCCCGTCTCTTTCGCCTGCTGCTCCTCAGCCTGGCAGAACTGTTCGCGAAACCAGCTCACCGACGCCCCGGCGGTGATCGCACCACCGAAGATGTACAGGTCCTGATGGCCGTTATAGACATGGGGCATGCTCACCAGGCCATGGCGCGCATCCACCTGCTGATTGAGATAACCCCAGCACATGCTGGTGCCGATCATCGCCACGTGATTGCCCGGCCGCGTCACCCCGGCCGCCAATGTGGCCATGGCCGCATCCACGCCCCCGGCCAGGATCGGCGTACCGGCCTGCAAGCCCAACCTCCGGGCCCATTCCTCCAGCAAACCACCGACCACTTCACCGGAATACAGCAAACGCTCCGGCATCATCGCCAACGGAATCCCAAGCGCCGCCAGCATCTCGGCCGACCAGCCGCGCCGGGCCACATCGTAGACGCCACCGATATTGCCGGCGCTGCTGTGGTCCACCGCCAACTCACCGGTCAGGCACCAGTTGATGTAGCTGTTGGGCGGCAGCAGGTAGCGGGTGTTGGCCCACACCTGCGGCTGGTGCTGCTTGAGCCAGAGCATCTTGGTGAAACCGTAGTAGCTGTCCACCGAGTTGCCGGTGATCGTGAACAGCCGCTCCAGGTCCACATGCTCGCGCACCCACTCCACTTGCTCGCCCGCGCGCCGGTCCATCCAGATCAGGCACGGGTGCAGCGGCGTGATCTGCTCGTCCACAGCAATTCCGGAGCCGCCATACAGGCTGCTGATGCACAGCGCCTTGACCTGCTCTTTCGCCACGCCGGCCTTCGCCATGCACTGGGCGACGCAGGCCTCCACCGCATCCAGCCAGACCTGCGGCCACTGCTCGGCCCAGCGCACTTTCGGGGTATCCACGCGATACCCCTGGCTGTGCTGGGCGATGATCAGGCCGTCCGCATCCACCAGCAGCGCCTTGGTGCTTTGCGTGCCGATGTCCACACCCATTACGTAGTTCATGTCAGAGCACCGGCTTCAGCAGCACCTTGATCGACTTGGTCGAGTTGGCCAGCTCAAACGCTTCGGCCCAGTTATCCAGCCCGAAGTCATGGGTCACGATGCCCTTGGACGTCACCAGGCCACGCTCGAACAAGTCGATGGCCACCGGGTAGCAATACGGCCCCAGGTGCGCACCGCGTACGTCCAGCTCCTTGCGGTCGCCGATGATCGACCAGTCGGCGCTGGTCTCGGCGCCAAACACGCTGAACTCGACAAACCGGCCGAGCTTGCGAATCAGATCCAGGCCCTGGGTAACGCCCGCCGGTACGCCGGTGGTTTCGATGTACACGTCGCAGCCGTAGTTGTCGGTCAGGCTATTGATGATCTCCCGGGCGTTATCCCGGGACGGGTTGATCACTACGTCGGCACCGTACTGCTTCGCCAGTTCCAGGCGCTCGTCGACCATGTCGATCACCACCAGTTTCTTCGGCGTTTTTAGCGCTGCCACCTGCACCATGCACAGGCCCAGGGTGCCGGCACCGGCGATCACCAGCACGTCATCCAGCTGGATCTCACCGCGGTTGACGGTGTGAATCGCGCAGGACATCGGCTCGATCAGCGCCGAATCTTCCAGGGACACCGACTCCGGAATCTTGTGCACGATGGCAGTCTTGGGAATACGCATGTACTGGGCCATGCCACCCTCGGCGACTTCACGCTGGAAGCCGAAGATGTTGTGCACCTCGCACATCCAGTACTTGCCCGACTTGCAGAAGCGGCACTTGCCACATGGCACGATCTGCTCGGCGATCACCTTGTCGCCGACCTTCACCTCAAAGTGCTCCTCGGCGCCCTCGCCCGCTTCCACCACGTAGCCAAAGAACTCGTGCCCCGGCACCACCGGGGCCTTGACCCACGGGTTGTCGCCGCCCCAGAACATCGCGGCGCCCGAGTGGCATTTGCAGTCACTGGCGCAGATGCCGCAGGCGGCGATGCGAATCACCAGTTCATTGACCCGCGCCTGGGGTTTGCTGATGCGTTCCAGGCGGTAGTCTTTCGGGCCGTGGCAGACGACGGCTTGCATTTGGTTGTGCTTTTCCATGATGTGCGGACCTTTCTTGAGCATGAGAGAACCCATCGCGGCCACCATGGCCGCGTGGAGATAACCGGTTTACTTGTGGCGCTGACGGCTGATAAAGATCGCCAGCAAAATGATCCCGCCCTTGATCACGCTCTGGACATAGGGCGAGACCCCGAGCATGTTCAAGCCGTTGTTCAACACCCCCAGCAGCATGGCGCCGAGCAAGGTGCCGACGATTACCCCGCGCCCACCGGCAATCGAGGCGCCGCCCAGGACCACCGCGGCAATCGCATCGAGTTCGAACGACACCCCGGCATTCGGCTGGCCGCTCATCAAGCGTGAGGTCAGC
This sequence comes from Pseudomonas sp. P7779, assembly GCF_013386315.1. Classification (NCBI taxonomy): domain Bacteria; kingdom Pseudomonadati; phylum Pseudomonadota; class Gammaproteobacteria; order Pseudomonadales; family Pseudomonadaceae; genus Pseudomonas; species Pseudomonas sp. P7779. Next base: position 14,154 of record NZ_JACARZ010000131.1, read on the forward strand.
ACCAGCCCGGCAATCGCGGCGGTCAAACCGCTGATGCCATACACCAGCAATTTGAAGCGCGCCGCCCGCACGCCGGACAGGCGTACCGCTTCCTCGTTGCCGCCGATCGCGTAGATATAGCGGCCGATGCGGGTGTGTTGCAGCAGCACATAGGCCGCCAGGTACGTCACCAACATGATCAGGATCGGCACCGAAATGCCGAACAGGCTTTCGCGGCCAAAGAAGCCGAACCACTCCGGCAAACCGGAAATCGGATAGCCGTCGGTGTACATCAGGCCGAACCCGCGGGCGATGCCCATGGTCGCCAGGGTGACGATGATCGGCGGCATGTGCAGGTAGGCGACGAACAGGCCATTGCCGATGCCGAACGCCACGCCGACCAGCATCCCGGCGCCAATTGCCAGGCCCGGCGGCAAGCCTGCGACCATCAAGCCGGCGGTCAAGGTGCCGGACAACGCCATCACCGGCCCCACCGACAAATCGATGCCGCCGGTAAGAATCACGCAGGTCATGCCCACCGCGATAATCGCGTTGATCGACACCTGGCGCGCGATGTTCGACAGGTTGTTGGCCGTCAGGAAGTTATCGCTGGCGAAGATCATCACCAACGTCACCACCAGCAGCCCGACAAAGGGATAGAACGCCGGTGAGCGAATCAGCCGCGCCAGGTTCAGGCGCAGCCGGCCAGGCCCCACGGCATTAATGGACGTATTCACTTGAGCCCCCTGTTGCATGGCGCATGACCTCTTGAGGATTGACGGCAGACGCTTCCAGTACCTTGACGATGGCGCCCTTGTGGAACACCGCGACGCGGTCGCACATGCCGATGACTTCCGGCAGTTCCGAGGAAATCATGATGATTGCGTAGCCCTGTTCGGTGAGGCTGCGCATCAGTGCGTAGATCTGTGCCTTGGCACCGACGTCGATGCCACGGGTGGGTTCGTCGAACACCAGCACGTCGCAGTGATGGTTGATCCAGCGGGCAATCACGACTTTCTGCTGGTTGCCGCCGCTGAGGTTGAACACCCGGCTCTCGCCGCTGGGGGCCTTGATCGACAGCTGGCGCATCAGCGCTTCAACGCTGGCGCATTCCTTGTCCTTGTCGATCAGGCCGCTGGCGTTCTGGTATTTGGGCAGGTTGTTGAGCGAGATGTTTTCGCGAATGCTGAAATCGGTGATCAGCCCTTCGGTCTTGCGGCTTTCCGGCAGCAGGCCGATGCCATGGGCCAAGGCCTGGGCCGGGTCGTCGAGGGTGATTTGTTCACCCCGCAGCCACACGTCTTTGCTCACCGACGGCAGCGCGCCCATCATGCCCAGCGCCAATTCGGTACGCCCGGAACCCACCAGGCCGGCAAAGCCGAGAATCTCGCCCTTGTGCAATTCAAAGTGGTTATGGGGGCCGTTGCGCACCAACTGGATGTCCTTGACCTCCAGCAGCAGCGGCCCGCGTGCGGCGGTGGGCTTGGGCGGAAAACTGCACTCCAGGCGCCGCCCGACCATCATTTCCACCAAGCGGTCGATATCGCTGTCGGCCACATCGGTGACGCCCACATTGCCGCCGTCGCGCAGCACGCTGATGCGGTCGCAGACCTGGAAAATCTCCTCCAGGTGGTGGGAGATAAAAATCACCGCCACCCCCTGGCGCTTGAGTTCACGCATGATTTCGAACAGCAGCTCGGCTTCGCTCGGCGTGAGGGTGGCGGTGGGTTCGTCGAGCACCAGCAGCCGCGCGTCCAGGGCCAGCGCCTTGGCGATCTCGACGAATTGCTGCTCGGCCACGCTCAGGTGCCTGACCGCGCATTGCAGGTCAATACTGACACCGAGGCGCTTGAACAACGCCTCGCTGGCCTCGACCATTTCGCGCTTGCGCAACAGGCCAAAACGGTTGCTCAGCTCATGGCCGAGGAAAATATTTTCCACCGCCGTGAGGTAGGGAATCAGGCTGAATTCCTGGAACACAATGCCGATACCGGCGGCAATCGCATCACGATACGTCGCGAACTGCCGAGCCTCGCCGTCGATCAGGATCTGCCCTTCGTCCTGGTGCTCGACCCCGCCAAGGATCTTCATCAAGGTCGATTTGCCTGCACCGTTTTCCCCGAGCAAGGCATGAATCTCGCCGCGCTGCACTTCCAGGTTGATCGCCTTGAGGGCTTGCACCCCCGGGTAGCGCTTACAGATATTTTCCAGCTTCAGAAGACTGCTCATACCGCCGACCTCGCATTCAGATGGATGACCTGTGCCCCACGCCTGGCGTGGGGCCTGGGTGTTTTACCAACTGAAATCCTTGGCCTTGGCCTGGTCAATCAGGGTGATGTCCACCGGGATCGTGGCCGGCACTTGCGAGCCCCACTTCTTGGCCAGGGCGATGCCCAGGGCGAGGCGGATCTGGTCACGGGGGTATTGCGCGGAGGTGGCGATGAATTTGCTGCCGGGTTTCTGGATGGCCTTGATCGCTTCCGGCGCGCCGTCGACGCTCACCAGCTTGACGTCCAGGCCGCTGGCTTCGATGGCCGAGAGGGCGCCGAGGGAGCCGTTGTCATTGACGCTGAAAATGCCCTTGAGGGTGGGCTGGGCCTGCAGCATGTTTTCGGTGACGGTCAGCGCCTGGTCACGTTCCTGCTTGCCGTTCTGGATGCTCACGATCTTGATGTCCGGGTGCTTGGCCACGGCCTCCTTGCAACCGCGCACGCGCTCCAGGATCGGTACCACGGCGATGCCGTCGAGGATGGCGATATTGCCCTTGTCCCCGATGTTCTTGGCCAGGTATTCGCAGGCCTGGAAGCCGGCGTCGAAGTTCTTCGAGCCGACGAAGGAGTCCAGTGGGCCTTCGGCCTGGGCGTCGACGGCGACCACGACTACGCCGGCGGCGTGGGCGGATTTGACGGCTGATTGCACGCCGACGGAATCGGTGGGGTTGATCAGCAGGATGTCGATGCCTTTTTGCAGCATGTCTTCGACGTCGCTGACCTGTTTGGACACGTCGTGGCGGGCGTCGGTGATGATCAACTGCGCACCGATGGTCGCCCCGGCTTCCTGCAGGGCGTCTTTCATGGTGACGAAGTAAGGGTTGTTGATTTCCTGGAAGGACGCGCCGATGCGGATGGGGGCGGGTTTGGTGTCGGCCAGTGCCAGGCCAGCGGTGCCAAGATTGATGCTCAGAGCCAACAAACACAGGGTTTTCGGAAGCATTTTCATGGTGGGGATCTCTGTTTTGTTTTTATTTTTAGAGCAAATGTTATCGTTAACATTTTGGAAGAAGCTAGCAAAGAAATTGGGGGGTCGCAAGGGGTGTTTGATCGGTGGTGGCGGGTGTGGTGGACATATCCGTTGCTGCGGTA
>NZ_JACARZ010000132.1:0-10975 GCF_013386315.1 Pseudomonas sp. P7779
GGTTGGTGCTGGTGGCGGTTGCTTCGGCACTGCCGATGTTCTGACGCGCCTAGTAGACCGCGTTCGCGAGCAAGCCCGCTCCCACATTTGGAATGCGTTGCAAATGTGGGAGCGGGCTGGCTCGCGAAGTGTGTCAGTCGCTCAATAGGCTGGCTGAACCACCGCTTTCGCGAGCAAGCCCGCTCCCACCCAAGCCCGCTCCCACATTTTGATCTTCGCCGGTTTCTAGGCCGACAGGTGCTCATACAAAATCGTCGCACCCACCAGCATCAACACCACGCCGCCAACCATCTCGGCGCGCTTGCCGACCACAGTCCCCAACACCCGGCCAAGCATCATGCCGATGGTTACCATGGTCATCGTCGCCAAGCCGATCGCCGCAGCGGCCACCAGGATATTCACGTCGACAAACGCCAGGCCCACGCCCACCGCCAGGGCATCAATGCTGGTGGCAAACGCGGTCACGGCAAGAATCATGAACGAGTGCTGGCTCGGTTTCTCTTCCTCTGGATCATCGGCCTTCAAGCCGTTGTAGATCATGTGCAGGCCCAGGGCTACCAGCAGGGTAAAGGCGATCCAGTGGTCCCAGTTTTGCACCCAGCGAGTGGCGGCCTGGCCGATAGCCCAGCCGATGATCGGCGTGATCGCTTCAATCACACCAAAGATCAGCCCGGCCCGCAGGGCTTCGGTCAGGCGTGGTTTGTGCAGGCTGGAACCTTTGCCAATGGCCGCCGCAAAGGCGTCCGTGGACATGGCAAGGGCGAGAAGAATCAGGGAAATGGGGTTCACGGTAAGGCTTCCAGTCGGGCTGTATGAGTCAACGACACAACCACACGCCCGACTTCAGGCATGGATGTGTCGCTGGTCTCACCAACCAAAATGGTGTTCGCACCACGGCATGTTGCCGAGAATGTTGATACGAACGCTTCGAGAATCCGAAGCAGGCTACTCCCCAACGAGGTGGCGGATCATAGCCGCGCAATCATGAAAATTTTGTTAAGGACGCCTCACGGATGTTCCAGGTGACAGCGCACCTGCTGACTCATCCCACCCGTCAACCGCTGCGGCCGCTCACAGCCTTGTGTACGCCTCGGGCAGCGGTCGAGAAAGAAACACCCACCCGGCAACACCCGGTTCCCCGGCAGCTCTGTCGGTGCACTGACATACGCATCGTCCAGCGCCACCCCCAGCTTGGGCACCGCCTCCAGCAACAGCTGGGTATACGGATGCTTCGGCTGCTCCAGCACTTGCTCGGCACACCCCAGTTCCACGATCTGCCCCAGGTACATCACCGCCACCCGGTCGGCCATGTGCCGCACCACCGAAACGTTGTGGGAGATCAGGATGTAGGTCAGCCCCAGCCGCCGTTGCAGCTCGGCCAGCAGGTTGAGGATTTGCGCCTGCACCGAGATATCCAGGGCCGAGGTCGGCTCGTCCAGCACCAGGATGCTCGGGTTGGACGCCAGCGCGCGGGCGATGGCGATGCGTTGGCGCTGGCCACCGGAAAACTGGTGCGGGTAACGGTCCAGGTATTCGGCACGAATGCCTACCTGCGCGGCGACCTTGGCGGCGATGGTGCGCATTTCACTCTTGGGCGTGTCGCCTAGGGCGAACAGCGGCTCCGTGATGATTTTCCAGATGGGCAGGCGCGGGTCGAGGGACGATTGCGGGTCCTGGAATACGATCTGCACATGCCGGTGGCGTTCCCGGGCACTTTCGTAGACCCAGTCCACTTCACCGTCACTGGGCTTGACCAGGCCCATCAGCAATTGGGCGAGGGTGCTTTTACCACAGCCGGACTCGCCGACAATCCCCAGGGTTTCCCCACGGCGCACCTGCAAGTCGATGCCGTTGAGGGCGTGGGCATAACCGCGCGGGCGGCCCAGCCAGTCGGTTTTTACCGGGAACTTGACCCGTACATCCCGCAAAGCCAGCAGTGAATCTTGAGACACGGTCATTGCACCGACTCCCCGGCAGTCAGCCAGCACGCACTTTTGCGGGTGCCGGCAGGGTTGATCAGGTCCAGGCGCGGGCGCTCGATGCATTGGCTCATGGCCTGGGGGCAGCGTTCGCGAAAGGTGCAGCCTGAGGGCAGGGCGGCAAGGTTGGGCACCTGGCCGGGGATGGTCAGCAGGTCGTCGCCGGGTTTCACCTGTTCCGGTAAGCCGCTGAGTAGCCCTTGGGTGTAGGGATGGCGCGGGTCGCTCATCACCTGGGCGGTGGGGCCTTCTTCCACCACGGCGCCGGTGTACATCACATACACCCGGTCGCAGAACTGCGAGACCACAGCCATGTCGTGGGTGATCAGCAGGATCGCGGTGCCGCGTTCCCGGGCTTTTTCCCGCAGCAGCAACAGCACCTGGCGTTGCACGGTGACGTCGAGGGCAGTGGTGGGTTCATCGGCGATCAGCAACTGAGGGTCGCAGGAAAATGCCAGGGCGATCATCACCCGCTGGCGCATGCCGCCGGAGAGTTCGAAGGGGTAGCTGTCGAGCACCTGTTCGGGGTCGGCGATGTGCATGTCCCGCAGCAGGGCGATGGCCTTGGCACGGGCGGCGGCCTTGCTCAGGCGCTGGTGGTGGATGATCACATCGAGCATCTGCCGGCCAATGCGCCGGGTCGGGTTCAGCGCGGTCATCGGCTCCTGGAAGATCATCGCCGCGTCACGCCCGCGGATCTGCAGCAACTCCTTCTCGCTGGCACCGAGCATGTCGCGGCCGAGCATCTGCAAGCTGCCGGCGGTGATCCGGTAACTGCGCTCCGGCAGCAGGCGCAGGCTGAGCATCGCGGTCACGGATTTGCCGGAGCCGGATTCACCCACTACGCCGACGACTTCGCCGGGGTTGACGTGCAACGACACGCCGTTGAGTGCCTGGACGTTGTTGCGGTAAGCCGGGAATTCCAGGCTCAGGTTGTCGATGGCAAGCACTGCCGGACTGGACATGGTCATTTCCCCTGTTGCCGTGGGTCGAGCAGGTCACGAACACCGTCACCCAGCAGGTTGAAGCCGGTCGCGGTGACCAGGATCGCCAGCCCCGGAAAGGTCGAGTACCACCAGTTGTCGAGAATGAAATTGCGCCCGGTGGCAACCATCGCGCCCCATTCGGCGGTGGGCTGCTGTGCACCCAGGCCGATGAAACCCAGGGCCGAGGCCATCAGGATCGCGCTGCCGATGTCCAGGCTCAGTTGCACCAGCAACGGCGGCATCGCATTGCGGCCCACGTGCCACGACACGATGTGCCAGCGCCCGGCGCCGAAGGTTTGGGATGCCTTGACGTAGCCCATTTGCCGAATGCTCAGGGCCTGGCCCCGGGCCAGGCGCACGTAGAACGGGATGCGCACCACGGTGATTGCCAGCATCGCATTGAACAGGCTCGGGCCCAGTGCGGCGGCCAGGGCCATGATCAGCACCAGGGACGGCACCGACAGCATGATGTCCATCAGGCGCATGATCAGGCTGTCGAAACGCCCGCCGATGATCCCCGACAGGCAGCCCAGCAGCCCGCCCACCAGGCAGGACGAAAACGCCACGAACAGGCCCACGCCCACCGACTGGCGGCTGCCGTACAGCACCCGGCTGAACAGGTCGCGGCCGACTTCATCGGTGCCGAACCAATGTTCGGCGGAGGGCTCGGCCAGGCGTTGCGCCAGGTTCAGGGCATTGGGGTCATGGCTCGCCAACCAGGGGGCGAAGGCCATGCAGATCAGCACGATCAAGGTGATGGTCAGGCCGGCGATGGTCAGCGGGCTGCGGCGTATTTGATAGCCCAGGTACTCCATTCGCGCACGCCAGGTGGGGCGCTGTTCCAGGGGCACCGGTACGGGCATGGTCAGGGGAGCGGTCATCTCAATTCACCTCGCCGATGCGCGGGTCGACCACCCGGTAGAGCAGGTCGATCAGCATGTTCAGCAGTACATAAATAAACGACACCAGGATCGCGAAGCCCATCACCGCCGGGAAATCCAGGGACTGGATCGACTTCACCACATAGGCACCCATGCCCGGCCAGGCGAACACGGTTTCGGTCAGCACCGCGCCGTACAGCAGGTCGCCGAGGGTCAGGCCGAGCACGGTGATCGACGGGATCAGCGCGTTGGGCAGGGCGTGGCGCAGGATCACCGCCCAGCGCGACAGGCCGTACGCGCGGGCGGTACGGATGTAGTCCTCGCCCAACTGGTCGAGCATCGCCGAACGAATCTGCCGGGCGACTACGCCGAGGTTGACGAAACCCAGGGTGACGGCGGGCAGGATCAGGTGTTCCAGGGCATTCAGGAACAGTGGGATATCGCCGGCCAGCAGCGAGTCGATCAGGTAGAACCCGGTGATGGTGCGCGGTGGTTCGAGGCCTTCATCCAGCCGCCCGCTGCCGGGCAGCCAGCCGAGCTGGCCGTAGAACAACACGATCAGGCCCAGGCCGAGCCAGAAGGCCGGCGTGGAAATGCCCGTGACCGCCAGCGTTCGGGCGATCTGGTCGATGGCGCGGTTGTGATACACGGCTGACAGCACCCCCAGCGGTACGCCCACCAGTACCGAGAGCAGCAGGGCGGCGACCGCCAGTTCGAGGGTCGCGGGGAAGAACGCTTTCAGGTCTTCCAGCACCGGGCGGCTGGTGCGGATCGAGGTGCCGAGGTCGCCGTGCAGCAGGTCGCTCATGTAGCGGCCGTATTGCTGGTACAGCGGCAGGTCGAGGCCCAGTTGATGGCGGATGTTCTCGACAATGGCGTCGCTGGCCCGGTCGCCGGCAATCAGGCGCGCCGGGTCACCCGGGATCAGGTGGGAGATGCAAAAGGTAATCAGCGAAACGCCGACGACGACCAAAATCAGGCCGAACAGGCGTTTGCGCAACATATTCAGGAAGGCCATGAGGGCTCCTCGGTAACGCGAGACATTTGGATCAGGAATACAGCCTGGAAAACACAGCAGGTCCAGTGTGGGAGCGGGCTTGCTCGCGAATACGATGGGTCAGTCATACATCGGGTAACTGATACACCGCTTTCGCGAGCAAGCCCGCTCCCACATTTGATCGCGTGTTACTTACTGATCTCAGCCACGTTGAACACCTGCTCCAGCATCGGATGGAACACATAACCCTTCACCGAATCACGCATCGGCAGGGTGTAGTTCTTCTGATAGAGGTAGGCGTACACGCTGTCCTTGAGCACGATCTTCTGGGCTTCCTGGTACAGCTCGGTGCGCTTGGCCGTGTCGTTGTTGGCCGCCGCATCACGAATCAGCTTGTCCACCACCGGGTTGCTGTAGAACGAACGGTTGCCCGGCAGGCCTTGCAGGGAGGAGTCGAACCAGAAGTTCATGTACATGTAGGGATCGGAGAAGTCCGGCGCCCACGAGCCGATGGACACGTCGAAGTCACCCTTGCCCAGGCGCTCGCGCATGGTGGCGTTGGCCAGTTTTTCCATCTTCAGGTTGATCCCCAGCGGCGCCAGGCTGGCTTGCAGGGTCAGGCCGATGGATTCCCAGTCCGGGTCCTTGTCGGAGTACATGTAATTCAGGTTGGTGATTTTTTCCGGGAGTTTCTTCAGGTTCGCGCCCGCGCTGTCCAGGTCCTGTTTCATCAAGGGCAGGCTCGGGTCATTGGCCCACATGCCGGCAGGAATCGGCCCGTTCATCAACTTGGCCTGGCCCTTGAGGATGCCGTCGACAATGCCTTTGTAGTCCACTGCATCAACGATCGCCTGGCGCGCATTCTGGTTGTTCAGCGGGGCTTTCTGGTTGTTCAGGTACAGGTAGGTCACCCGCAGCGACGGGAATTCCTTGATCACCACGTCTTTCTTTTTGGCCAGGTTGGTGAGCTGGTCCTGGGGCATGTCTTCGGCGATGTCCAGGTCACCGCGTTCCAGTTGCAGGCGGCGTACCGAGGCTTCGCTGATGATCTTGATCACCACCTTGTTCAGCGCGGGCTTGGTGCCGGCGTAGTAGGTGTTGGGTTCCAGGGTCAGGCTCTGGCCTTTCTGCCAGTTGCTCAGGCGAAAGGCGCCGGAGCCGGCGGTGTGGGTGGAGAGGTAGGCGTTGACGTCGCCCTGTTTCACCACGTCCGGGTTGATGATGCCGGCGCCGTTATGGGCGAGGGTGTAAAGGAAGGGCGCGTAGGGCTTGGCCAGGGTGAACCGCACGGTGAGCGGGTCGACCACGGTGACTTTCATGTCATCCGGGAACGCACCCGACGGGCCTTGCTTGAGCTGCATCACGCGGTCGAAGGAGAACTTCACCGCATTGGCGTCGACCTCGGCGCCGTCATCGAACTTGTTGCCGGGCTTGAGTTTGAAGTCCCACACCAGACCGTCGGCCGAGGTGGTCCAGCTGTCGGCCAGGTCGCCCTTGACCTCGGTGCTGCCCTTGCCGTTTTCGACTTTGTAGGCCACCAGCTTCTGGTACGCCGGGTACGTCACCGCCCAATCATTGTTGTCGATGGTCACGGCCGGGTCGAGGGTTTGCGGGTCGGCGGCCTTGCCGATCATCAGGGTGTCTTTGGGGGCGGCGGCACTTGCCGATTGCCACGCGCCCAGGCTCAGGGCGGCGCACAGCAGGGAGAGTGCGAGGGTCTTGCGGTTGCTTGGGGTCATGCCGGTTTCCTTGATTATTTAGAGGAAAAAGCGGGTTGGTTTATTTTTATGAAATCTATAACCGGGCAGTTGGAGCTAAAGGGTGCTGCTAATTATTGTGATGGTACGGTCCTTGGGATCAGTATGACTCCTCAATTAGTGGGAAAAGTTCGGCATCCGGCAATTCGTAATGCCACCACTCGGTGGCAATCGCCTTGAAGCCGGCGCCAAGCATGATGCCCAGCAACAGCAGGCGGTTGCGCTGCACCTGCGGCGGCAGGTCGGGGTAGAACTGGTGGGACTTGGGCTCCATGGCATCAAACGCCGTGCCCATGTCCAGGGGGGTGCCGTGTTCATCAATCAGTGTCAGGTCGACGGCCACGCCGCGGGTGTGGTGCGAGCCCAGGCGTGGGTCGCGCACGTAGTCCGGGTTGGGCAGGGCCTGCCACAACAGTTGCTGGGCGTAGGCCGGCCGATAGGCGTCGTAGATCAGCAACGTCATGCCGGCCTGGCGTGCCAACAGGCTCGCCTTGCGCAGGCAGGCCGCCGCTTCGGCGTGCAGCAGGCAGCGGGCATTGCGGTAGATCACGGTGCCTGCCAGGTTGTCGGCACTGGCGTAGATCAGGTCGACCTGTACCGGGTATTCCGGTGGGGCGATTTCTACCAATGGGCTGGTTTTCACTCAAAGATTTCCTTTCCAGGGTCAGGATTCGAACTGGCCGAAGGCCTGTTGCAGGGCGCGGTTTTTTGCCAGGCGTGCATCCAGTCGCTCGCCGTAGCGGTCAGCGACGGCAGACACCATCAGGTTGAACAGGCACGTCAGGGGCGCCATGGAGTCCCAGAACTGGCCGACATCGGTTTTCAATTGCAGCAGGTCCAGGTCGTAGTCCCGGGCCCAGGGGCATTGCAAGTCAGTGATCAGCGCCAAGGGTAGCCCCTGGGCGTTCGCGGTCTCGCAGAACGTGGGCGTGATGCTGGAATAGGCGCGGAAGTCCGCTGTAATGGCGTAGGGTTTTTCAAAGCCGGAGTTCAGGGTCTCGGCGTAGATCCCCGACAGGCCATCGACGTAATAGACCTTGGGGCGAATGTATTCCAGGTGACTGTGGAACGCATTGAGGATGCCCCGGGTGGACTGGATACCGAGGATGAACACGGCGTCTGCATCCACGATGTGCTGCACGATGTCGGCGAAACCCTGGCTGCGGGCCAGGCCGTACACATGCTGGATGGCTTCGATCTCGCGGTTGAGGGAACGGTCGAGGGCGTCTTCCTGATCGTTCTCCTGGCGAAACGCACCCAGGCGGTCGGTGATCAGCCAGGAGGCTTGCGGGTCGCCGCGCAGGCCTTGCTTGACGTCATCGAGGTTGCGATAACCCAGGGTTCGCAAGAAACGCCCCACTGAAATCCCTGTGGTGCCGGCTTGCTGGGCGATGCTGTCGGCGGTTTCGAACGGCAGCTGTTGCAGGTTGCCCAGCAGGTAGGTCGCGATGCGCTTGCCGGTGGGCGTCAGCGTCGGGAACTGCTGTTCCAGCGTGCGCTGGAAGCTGTTTTTATCCATGACGTTTTCGCGCAGGCCGGTCATTGATGTTACTCATGTTTCATGATTTTGATGTCTGTTAGAAACATAACATCGGCAATCGCGATAACACAATGGCTTTTTTTGCACTGGGCGGGCAGGGGGGGACAAGCGGCGATCAAGGCCGCTGGGGTTTCACCGAAGTACCGAACGTATTGCCCATGCGCACACTGGTCGCTGCGGGTGTAGAGAGCCCGATCTGGTTCGGCTTGCGTTTGTCGATGGGCACCTGTTGCGCCTGCTGGTTCTTTTGCGTGGCCTTGGCGGCGTCCGGATTGTTGCTCATCTGCTGGCTCAGGCAGCCATAGTCCGGTGCCTTGTAGCCATCCACGTTGACCTCGGTGCAGCCATTGGGCGTTCCTTCGGCGTGGGCCATCAGCGGCAGGGCAGCACACAGCAACAGGCTGGCGAGGGTCGGGAACAGGTTCATCGGTGCCTCCTGGCGAGCCCTGGGAAATGGGCCGGTATGGCTCAAAAGTGTAGTGCAGCGGACTGCCCGTCACCGTGATGTTTTTTTTGCTGGCACCGTAACATCAGGTTCATAAACTGGCCTCAGGATGACGGTTTTGTAGGCTATGTCGGACGTGTTGCGATGCTGAGCAGGGGGGCTTGGAGGCGCGCGGGCTGCTGCCTGGCTCTGCTGTTGGGGCTGGCGCAGACCGTGCGCGCCGAAGTGACCCTGGACCTGCCCGCGCAGAACCTGGATAGCGCCCTGCAGGCGTTCAGCCATGCCACCGGCATGGCGGTGCTGGTGGACCGCGAGTTGACCCGGGGCCGGCGCTCCATCGGCGTGCATGGCCGCTACAGTGCGCAGCAAGCCCTGGGCCTGCTGCTGACAGGGAGTGGCCTGATGGCGCGTTATGCCCGCAGCGATGCGTTCACCCTGCAAGTCCCCGAGGTCAGCCAGCCGGCCACGACGCGGGGGCTGAAGGCAGGGCATGCAGCACGGATCAACAACAGCTATGCCGCGGCCTTGCAGCAGGCGATCGAACGCAGTTTGTGCCGTTCGCCGCTGACCCGCCCCGGCAGTTTCCGGGCGCTGGTGCAGGTGTGGGTCAACGGTGACGGGGTGATCGAACACAGCCGGCTGGTCAGCTCCACCGGTGACCTGCAGCGTGACGAAGCGCTGGTACGCGGCCTGGGCGCCACCCGGGTCGAACGCCCTGCGCCCAGTTCGCTGCGCTTGCCGGTGACCTTACTTTTGATGCCCGATTCAACAGGAACACGCATGGAATGCACAGCAGGGGAAGGAGTTTCCGGGGCATGAAAGATACCGGCCACAGCATGATGGTCAGCCTGTTCCTGGCGTCCTACGAGGACTTCAAGGTACGCCTGCGCAAGCGCCTCGGGTCCGAGGACCTGGCCAACGACGTGCTGCACGAGACCTACCTGCGGGTCGACCGCATGGACGTACCGCCGAACTTGGCGCAACCCAATGCCTACCTGTATCGAATGGCGCTGAACATCGCCGCTGACCGACGCCAGGCGGATGCGCGACTGTTGACCGGCAGCGAAGTCGAAGAGCTGCTGCAAACCGTCGATGAAGCCCAGGACCCGTCGCGGGTGGTGGGTGGCCAGCGGGAAATCCAGTCCTTGCTCAAGGCCCTCTACGAACTGCCGGCGCGGCGGCGCCAGATCCTTATCGCTGCACGTCTGGAAGAGGCGCCACACCTGGAGATCTCCAGGCGTTTCGGGATTTCCACGCGCATGGTCGAAAAGGAAATCAAGGCGGGGCTGGGCCACTGTGCGCAGCGCCTTGAAAGAAAAGTGATCCAGCGGTTCGGTCCCGGGGCCGGAAAACCGTCTTAGTGATTGAGTCCCTGATAATCCGTTGAGTACCTGCGCGCTTGAACATTTTTAACCTTTCCGCTGCCCGTGCTGCGCCCGACAGCCCCCTGCACGATGAAGCGCGTGACTGGCTGGTGCTGCTGACGTCGGGCCGGGCCACCGTTGCCGATGCCAAGGCGTTGCGCCAGTGGTGCGCCCAGAGCCCGGAGCATGCCCGGGCGTTCGAGCAGGCCAAGGTGTTGTGGCAGCAATTGGCTCCCGCCGCCGAGCAGTTTTCTCGGCCGCGGCATTTTGGGCGGCGGGCGTTTTTGGGCGGGGCGATTGCGGCGTCGGCGGCGGTGTTGATGGTGCGGGTGACGGTGCCGGGTGGGTTTGCCGGGTTGACGGCGGATTACCGCACCGAGGTCGGGGAGCAGCGGCGGGTGGAGTTGGGTGATGGGGTTCGGCTGGAGCTCAATACGCAGACGCGGATCAGCCGGCGTGAGGGTGGGATTGAGTTGTTGGAGGGGGAGGTCGAGGTGCTGGCCGATGCTGCGATGCCGCTTCAGGTTCAGGCGGGTGGAGGGTGGTTGAGTGCGGCTCGGGCACGGTTCAATGTGCGCAATACGGATCACAGTGTGTGTGTGACGTGTATTGATGGGGCGCTGTTGGTGGGTGTTGGGGGGCGTACGGTTCGGCTTGAGGGTGGGCGGCAGCTGACTTATGACGCCAGCGGTGTGGGTGAGCCGGTGGCGGTGGACGTGCAGGCTGTGGTGGCTTGGCGGGAGCAGGTGCTGGTGTTTGACAATGCGACGCTGGCGACGGTGGTGGATGAGATCAATCGCTATCGGCCGGGGATGTTGCTGCTGATGAATGCGCAGTTGGGCAAGCGGCGGGTGCAGGCGCGGTTTAGTCTGCATCAGTTGGCGGGGGTGGCGCTTTTGATTCGCGATGCGTATGGGGCCAAGTGTACGGAGTTGCCTGGCGGTGTTGTTTTGTTGAGTTAGATCGGTGTGCATATCCGTTAGTTAGGTAACGGCTGCTTCAAAATCAAAAGCACAGCGGCCTCCC
>NZ_JACARZ010000132.1:10986-18524 GCF_013386315.1 Pseudomonas sp. P7779
GGCCGGCATTCCGGCTTTTCGAAAGTGAGCGGAACCCATATCAGCCATAACAAAAATAACGGATATGTACACCACCCCCAAAAAGCCCTACCGCAAGGGCCCCAAAACCTGCCGATACCGCTCCACCCCCTGGCCCGTCTCCCGCACCAGAACCACCTCGATCCCCAGCGGTTCCTCCTGCCGATTCCCACTCAACTGCCGCCACCCCTTGTCCCAAACCCGCACCTGCAAATCCCTGACCTGCCCAAGCACCGCCACCGCATCCCTGGGCGCCGGCAGCGGATACCGATCCCGCGCCGGTGCAGCTGCCCGGTACAGCGTGTCGCCCTTGAGCCACCACCGCACCCGCTGCAACCCATCCCCAGGAACCGGCGCACTCCGGATCACCTCCAGCCGAAACCCTTTGCTATCCGAACTCCTCACCGACACCGCCGCCAACCCGCCAGGCTTCGGCGCGTCTTCGCCAATCGGCGGCCCCAACTCAACCCCCGCGCGCAAGCTCACATCCAGCTGCATCTGGTTCAGCGCCCGCAACAACACCTCAGTCTGCTCACTGCTGGCCTGCAAATGCTGATCAGCCCGGGTCACACTGTCCAACCCGCGCCAGGCAATCACACTGACCACCGCCATCAACATGATCGCCACCATCACCTCGATCAGCGTAAAACCCTTCTGGTCACTCATGACTCACCACCCGCAACAACCCCGCCGCATCCCGTTGCAGGCTCAGGCTGTATTGCCCATCCGACAGCACCACCCGCACTGGCGGGTTCACCCATTCAGCATCCAGCACCAATGTTTTCCCGGGCTCGATGCGCACCTGCATCGGCGCACTGTCCCAGGCCCGCGGACGCAGTTGCTGATCGCCGCTGAAGTTCTCCACTCCCAGCCCATCATCGGTAACGCGGCTGAAGCGAAATCCCTTGGCATCGGCTTTCCAGGTAATCGCCCGGCCATCGGCACGCGCCTCGGCCTGGGCCACCTGCAGCAACTGGCTCAAGCGTTCCGCGTCCTTGCGCAGCAGGTGCAGCGGATCAGGCTTGATGCTCAGGCTGATGGCCGCACTGGCGATGCCGATGATCACCAGCACCACCATCAACTCGATCAACGTGAAGCCCTGCTGTTTCATTTTTTGCTCCCTGATCAACCGCTGAAATAAAAAGGTGTGAATTGCCCTGTAGCCTGAGGCGACGGACAAACAGGAGGTCCCGCCCATGGCATTCATCCATCGTTTTTCACCCGCCCATGGCGTCCAGGCCTTGGCGTTGCTGGCGGCGCTGGCAGGGGTGGCGACCTGGACGCCACTGTTGCTCACGTCGGCCGAGTCCCACACCCCGCAGGCCGCGCCCCAGGCGTTGGCGGCTCGCAGCGACAACCCCGCCGTACAATGGTTTTCCAATACCCCGGCGGTGATGCAGATCAGGGTCTCCGGGGTGCTTGCCGGGGCGCGTGGGGCGGTGGCGATCCTCAGTCTCAACGACGGCCCGCCCCGCAGCTTTTTGTTGGGTGAACGCCTGAGCCCCGGCGTGCGGCTGACGGCCATTGAAGGCGATAGCGTGGAGATCGAGCGCGGCGCGGAAAAAATCCGCGTGCCCCTCGACAAGTTGCCCGACGGGCCGGCGTTGCCAAGCCTCATTCGGCAGTAACCGGGCGCTTCACCGGCGGTCGCCCCAGCAGTGTCTCCAGGCGTGCCAGGGGTGGCGCTTCCCGGGTGGCGTCCAGCACCTGCACGCTGACCTGGAACAGGCGCCCATCCGGCCCGTTGCTGATGGTCTGTTCGCAACGCAGTTTCAGCCGGCCCTGGTCGCAGTCGAACGTCTTGCGCCCGGTGCTCACCCGACCTTCCAGGCGCAGTTCCGCCATCCGCCCCTGGGCTGCCAGCAGCGCCATCGACTTGTCCCGCAGCAGGCCGTTGCTGGTGGTCATCAGCCCGGCCACGCGTACCGCCGCCGCCATGGCCACGGCGATGATCGCCAGTGCCACCAACACTTCAATCAGGGTGAAACCTTGCTCGTTGCGGGGCCCGCCCATGGCGTACTCAAAACCGGGAAACAGGCCCGCAGACTAGCCCCGGGAGTTGACCGATTGGCGACCAAAGCTCCCGAGGATTTTCAACATGACTGACATGTGTTCTTGCAACACTGCGCCACGAAATGCACTCAAGCCAAGGAATGTCGACATGGATATCGCACACTTCACGTCAGCGCGCAGGCAGCGCGGTTTCACCCTGATCGAGATCATGGTAGTCGTGGTGATCCTGGGGATTCTGGCGGCGCTGGTGGTGCCCAAGGTGCTCGACCGCCCCGACCAGGCGCGGGCCACAGCGGCCCGGCAGGACATTGGCGGGCTGATGCAGGCCCTGAAACTCTACCGCCTCGACCACGGCTCGTATCCCAGCATGAACCAGGGCTTGAAGGTGCTGGTGGAACGCCCGGCCGATGCGAAAAACAGCAACTGGCGCGCCTACCTCGAACGCTTGCCCAACGACCCGTGGGGCAACCCGTATCACTACCTCAACCCTGGGGCCAACGGCGAAGTGGATGTGTTCTCCCTCGGCGCCGACGGGAAACCTGATGGTGACGGCGTGAATGCCGATATCGGCTCCTGGCAGCTGTAAGGCCGGCGATGAACAGCCATTCGCCTACAGCGGCGAAGCAGCGCGGCATGGCGATTATCAGCGCCTTGCTGATCGCCGCCGTGGTCGCGGTGATTGCCGGCGCCATGCTCACCCGGCAAACCGTGTTCACCCGCAGCCTGGAAGCTGAACAACTGCGTATCCAGGGCCAATGGTTGTTGAATGGCGGCCTGGAAACCAGTCGCCAGCTCCTGTGGGACGCGCGCCGCCAGGACGTGTTGACCCGGCTCGATCAACCGTGGGCAAGGCCCCTCGGCGGTGCTTTCGAGGGGCGGATTGAGGATGAGCAAGGCAAGTTCAACCTGCGCAACCTGGTGACCCAACAACACCCGGACGCCGGGCAATTGCAGAGCTTCGAACGCCTGTGCCAGTTGATCGGCATCGAGCCGGCCGTGAGTCGCCGCATCAGCCGGCGAGTGATCGACTCATACGACCAGCGCGAGCTCGGCGCCTCGCTTACCGGCGGTTTCAACAGCAGCCGGGATACCTCGCCCGGTGCCGCCGCGCCATTGATCCCGGCCAAGTACCCGATGTTGCGCAGCCTCACCGACCTCAGCGGTATCGAAGGCCTCGACCCGCGCCAACTGCGGCGCATGGCGAGCTATGTCAGCGTGCTGCCCGGCAATACCTGGGTCAACGGCAATACCGCCAGCGCCGAGGTACTCAGCAGCGTGGTGCCGGGGCTCAGCCTGTCCCAGGCTCAGGCACTGGTGGCCGAGCGCGACGGCGGGCGCTGGTTTGTCAATCGCGGGGATTTCGTCAACCGGTTGCGCATGCCACAGGTCGCGGTGGACACGGTGCAGGTGGGGATCACCAGCGAGTGGTTTCGCGTGCACGGCCAGGCGCGCCGCGAGCAGCGTCGGGTCACGCTGGAGGCGTTGCTGTATCGCCCGGAAGACCGTCAGCCCCAGGTGATCTGGTCGCGGGTGGGCGTATGAAGCGTTTGCGCATCGGCTTGCCGCCGCTGGATGAACTCACCACCGAGAGCCAGGTGCAGTTCGCCTGGCTGGACCGCGCCGGGCAGGTCAGCCAGCAGGGCGAGGGCCGCCTGGCGCAATGGGCGAATACCCAGGCGGAGTGTTTTCTGCATCCACGGGACAGCTTGCTGACCAGCCTGGAGCTGCCGCAATTGCCCTCCGCCAAGGTCGACGATGCAGTGACCTGTGCGGCCCAGGCATTGATCCTCGGCCCGCTGGAGTTGATGCATGTGGCCCACGGTCCACGGGACAGCAGCGGCCTGGTGCAGGTCGGCTGGTTGCCCAAAAGCAGCCTTGAGCACCTGGGCCGGATAACGACCCAGCTGAAAATCAAAGTGCGTGGCCTGTACCCGGCGCCCTACGCGCTGCCGGTCAGCGGGCCAGCGAGCGCGGCCTTCTGCGACGGGCATTTGCTACTGCGCCATAGCCTGCAGCAGGGCGCGGTACACCCTCTGGGGCAGCAGGCGCTGGATGACCTGCTCGCCACTGGTGTCGATGTGCTCCATGTGGCCGACGATGCCCGTTGGAGCGGTACCGCGCCGGGCTGGGGTTTGCACGGTCGGCTCCAGCAGGCGGCAACCGGTGGCTGGGGCAGGGCGGCGGCCTGCACGGCGCTGGCGGTCGCCATCTGGGCCCTGGGCCTGAACCTCTACGCCGCCCGCCAGGTCGACGAAGGCCAACGCCTCAAGGCGCAGATGAGCCAGCAAGTACGCCAGGCCTTCCCCGAACTGCCGGTGATTCTCAACCCGCTGCAACAAGCCCGTCAGCAACTGGCCGCACGCCAGAGCGGCGCGGCGGCCGAACCTGGGCAGCGCTTTACCGGCTTGCTGGCGCTGGCGGGCAGCAGCCTGCCGTCCATGGCGGGCAGCGTCGAGAGCTTGAGCTACGAGCAAGGCCGCCTGCAGCTGAGCCTGCTGCCGGACGCCCGGACCCCGGCGCTGGCCGCTGACGCGCAGGCGCTGCTGGCCCAGGCCGGGTTCAGCGCCCGTCGCGACGACCAGGGCTGGACAGTCGGCCCGCTCACCGAGCGCGTTGAAGCCGATGCAGACGATGAGGCCGAAGATGAATAAGCGTTGGCAGCTTCTGCGCAGCCAGGCCCAGGTGTTCTGGAACGGCCTGGCCATGCGTGAAAAACGTCTGTTGGTGGGTGCCGGCCTGGTGCTGGCGGGCCTGCTGACCTGGTTGCTGTTGATCCAGCCACCGCTGAAGAAAATCGACTACTGGCAAGCCGAAACCCCGAAACTGCGCAGCCAGGCCGAGGCCTTGCAGGTGCTGCTGCAAGGCGTCGCCCCAGCCCCGCGCAGCAGTGACCTGGAAACCGCCTTGCACCAGTCCCTCGACAACGCCGGGCTGCAGGGCCGCTATCAATTGCAGCCGCAGGACACCGGCAGCTGGCGCCTGACCTTCGACGACGCCCCGGCGGACGCGGTGATCGACTGGCTGCTGGCCAACCCCCGGCCGTTCTCCCTGGAAGTCTCTGCGGCCCGCCTGCAACGCGCAGGCGAGGCCACCCCTTCAAACTCGGCCGGCACCTTGTCCGGGACCGTTCGCATGGATCAGGCGCCTGGCGCTAAGGAAGCTTCATGAAGTGGTCATTGCCCAACGCTGCGCCTTATCGCAAGGTCGCCCCTTTGCTCTTGTTGGCGCTGGGAGCGTGCAGCAACCCCCAATCCTCCGCGCCGTTGCTGGTGGACAGCGAGCTCGGCCAACCCCTGGCCGACACCCGGCGCAGCGGCGACACACCACTGGACCGCCAGCGCGAAACCGTGCCGCCACCCCGGGTGCAACACCCGGTGACCAACAGCGCCCGCAGCCATGGCACCGCACCGGCCAGGGCGCGCAACCCGCTGGGTGATCAACCGGTACAACTGAACTTTGTCGACGCCGATATCCAGGCGGTGGTGCGCGCCTTGTCCCGCGCCACCGGCCAGCAATTCCTGGTGGACCCGCGTGTCAAAGGCAACCTCACGTTGGTCAGCGAAGGCCAGGTACCGGCGCACCAGGCCTACGACATGCTGCTGGCGGCGCTGCGTATGCAGGGCTTCAGCGTGGTCGACGTAGGCGGAGTGGCCCAGGTGGTGCCTGAGGCGGACGCCAAGCTGCTGGGCGGGCCGATCTACAGCGGCGCCAACCCGGGCGGGCAGGGCATGCAGACCCGCACCTTCCGCCTGCAATACGAAAACGCGGTGAACCTGATCCCGGTGCTGCGCCCGATCGTGTCGCCGAACAACCCGATCAACGCCTACCCCGGCAACAACAGCATCGTGATCACCGACTACGCGGAAAACCTGGCGCGGGTGGCACAGATCATCGACGGCATCGACACCCCGAGCGCCATCGACACCGACGTGGTGAAGGTGCAGAACGGCATCGCCGTGGACATCGCCGCCATGGTCTCGGAACTCCTCGAAACCCAGGGCGCCGACCAGACCCAGAAGATCAACGTGATCGGCGACCCGCGCTCCAACTCCATCATCATCCGCGCCGGCAGCCCGGAGCGCACGGAACTAGCGCGCAACCTGATCTACAAGCTCGACAACGCCCAGAGCAACCCGAGCAATATGCACGTGGTGTACCTGCGCAACGCCCAGGCCGGCAAGTTGGCGCAGTCGCTGCGGGGCTTGCTGACCGGCGAGAGCGACTCCGGTACCAGTGATAATGCCCGTGGCAAGTTGAGCAGCATGGGCGGCAACACCCAGGGTGGCCAGGGCAGTACCCAGAACAGCAGCGGCACTCCCACCGGCAGCGGCACTGTCCAGCCCAGTGGTTACGGGCAGGACACCAGCAGCACCGGAGCCTCTTCCCCTACCGACCAGAACACCGCGTTCAGCGCCGGTGGCGTGACGATCCAGGCGGACGCCACCACCAACACCTTGCTGATCTCGGCGCCGGACCCGCTGTATCGCAACCTGCGGGAGGTGATCGACATGCTTGACCAGCGTCGCGCCCAGGTGGTGATCGAGAGTTTGATCGTCGAAGTGGGCGAGGACGATGCCAGCGAGTTCGGGGTGCAGTGGCAGGCGGGGAACCTGGGCGGGAAGGGTGGCTTTGGCGGGGTGAACCTGGGGGGCAGCGGCTTGAATGGAACCCCCACCAGCAAGACCAGCATTGATGTGTTGCCCAAGGGTTTGAACATCGGGCTGGTGAATGGCTCGGTGGACATTCCGGGGATTGGCAAGGTGCTGGACCTCAAGGTGCTGGCCCGGGCATTGAAGAGCAAGGGCGGGACCAATGTGTTGTCGACGCCGAACCTGCTGACCCTGGATAACGAGGCGGCGAGTATTTTTGTGGGGCAGACGATTCCGTTTGTCACCGGTAGTTATGTGACGGGCGGCGGCGGCACGAGCAATAACCCGTTCCAGACGGTACAGCGCGAGGAAGTGGGGCTGAAGCTGAACGTGCGGCCGCAGATTTCCGAGGGGGGGACGGTGAAGCTGGATATTTATCAGGAGGTCAGCAGCGTCGACACGCGGGCTTCGGTGGATGCCGGGACGGTGACGAACAAGCGGGCGATTGATACGAGTATTTTGCTGGATGACGGGCAGATCATGGTACTTGGCGGGCTGTTGCAGGATGGGTATAGCCAGAGCAATGACGCGGTGCCCTGGTTGTCGGATATTCCGGGGTTGGGGGCGTTGTTCAGGAATGAAAAGCGCAGTGTGACGAAGACTAATTTGATGGTGTTTTTGCGGCCCTACATTATTCGTGACGGTGGGGCGGGGCGCAGTATTACGCTGAACCGCTATGAGTTTATGCGCAGGGCCCAGGGTGGGTTGCAGCCGGAGCATAGCTGGGCGATGCCGGATGTGCAGGCGCCGCAGTTGCCTTCGGTGGATAAGGCGATTCCCGGGGGGCAGGGGGTTAGGGCGGTGATTCGGGCGGTGCCGCGGTGATTTGGGGTTTGGATGGGGGGCATATCCGTTGCT
>NZ_JACARZ010000133.1:0-18784 GCF_013386315.1 Pseudomonas sp. P7779
GGGCTGGAGCATCTCGCGAGCCTGGGGCTGGAGACGGCGACGTTGTGGGTGCTGGCTGAAAACCGGCGGGCAGTGCGCTTTTACCAAAATGCAGGATGGATAGCGCAGCCCGAATCAAGCCGCACCCTTGCTCGGGGCGGTCGTGAGTTGGAGGAACTTCGCTACCAATCCCAAAAGTGACGCTGAACCTGTGGCGAGGGAGCTNNAGCTCCCTCGCCACAGGGGAATGCCGCTCTGGACGCTCTGCGTCCGCTCTTAAAATCGTGACGCAGAGCGTCACCGGATGCATTCCCACGCAGAGCGTGGGAACGATCACACTCACCATTTTTGCCTGAAAGCTGCGCGGCCACAGGCGTCATTCAGGAATGTCATTGGCCATGAGTTCGTCTTTTTCATTGTTTCGCACCTGGAATGTCCAGCACTTGCCATCGACGCCGGCGGCGTTTGTGCGGCATTTCATCGGGCATTTCAAAGGGTGGTACCTGGCGATCCTGCTGTTGCAGATTGCTGCCGTGGTGTGTTCGATCCTGATTCCCTGGGGCCTTGGGCAAATCACCCGCACCGTCAGCAATGGGCTGGAGGCGGAGCGTGCGTTCGAGGTGCTGCGCTGGCCGTTGACGCTGTTCGCCATACTGCTTGTGTGCGAGGTGTTATTTACCCGCGCGGCGGCGGGCTGCCATATCCACGTGTTGCCGTTGCAGCGGCGTACGGTGACCCATGTGGTGTTCGCCTACCTGCAACAGCATTCCCATCGCTTTATCAGCAACGAATTCGCCGGCGCCCTGGCGCACCGGGTGTCTGAGGTGACCCTTGGGGTGAACCAGACCCTGAGCATCCTGCTGTTCGACCTGATCCCGCTGCTGGTGACGCTGAGCCTGGCCACGGCCTTGCTATGGACCGCTTCGCCGCTGCTGGCGCTGTTCATGGCCGGCTGGTCGGTGGTGTTCATCGCCATCTGTTACCTGCTCGCACGGCGCAGTCATCCGCTGGCCCAGCAGTATTCGGCAGCGCGCAGCACCAGTACCGGCAAAGTGGTGGACGCCGTGTCCAACCTGGCCAATATCCGCCTGTTTGCGCGGCATGCCTTCGAGCACAGTTACCTGGGCACCTTCCTCGACAAGGAGGTGACGGCGGCTTATCGCTCCCTCGGCTATATGGAGCGCATCCGCTGGTTCCAGACCAGCTGTGGCGTGGTGCTCAAGCTGGGCCTGTTGCTGCTCGCCCTGTACTTGTGGCGCAGTCACCGCATCGATATTGCGGCGTTTGTGATGTCCACCAGCTTGTCGCTGTTGATCATCAGTGACGTGGGCAACCTGTCGCGACGCTTTCTCGAATTTTTCGAAGCCACCGGCAACATTGCCAACGGCGTGCGCACCTTGATCCGCCCCCATGAAGTCATCGACCAACCCGGCGCCAAGGCGCTGATGGTCAAGCGCGGCGATATCGAGTTTCGCGACGTGGGCTTCAGCTACAGCGCCGGACGGCCGATTTTCGAACACCTGAATATCGTCATCCCCGCCGGCCAGAAAGTCGGCCTGGTGGGTGCTTCGGGCTCCGGCAAGTCGACCCTGCTGAGCTTGCTCCTGCGTCTCTACGACGTGCAGCAAGGCCAGGTGCTGGTGGACGGCAAGGACGTGCGCGAGGTGACCCAGCATTCGCTGCACCAGCAGATCGGCCTGATTCCCCAGGAGCCCGGCCTGTTCCACCGCAGCATTCGCGAAAACATCCATTACGGCCGCCTGGATGCCTCGATGGACGAGGTCGCCCAGGCGATCCACCGCGCCGGCGCCAGTGAATTTATCGACAGCATGGAACACGGCTACGAATCGCTGGTGGGCGAGCGTGGGGTCAAATTGTCCGGCGGCCAGCGCCAGCGCATTGCGATTGCCCGGGTGTTGCTGAAAAACGCGCCGATCCTGGTGATGGACGAAGCGACTTCCAGCCTGGACTCGATCACCGAGCGCTTTATCCAGGACAAGCTCGACGAAATCATGGAAGACAAGACCGTGCTGGTGGTCGCGCATCGGCTGTCCACCGTGGCCCACCTGGACCGGATCCTGGTGTTCGACAATGGCCGGGTGATCGAGGACGGCAGCCACGAACAGTTGCTGCGCCAGGGCGGGCAATATGCGCGGTTGTGGAGTCGCCAGTTCAGCGATGCGCTGGATGAAGCGGTGGTGTGACCAGGCGGCGTACCGGGTACGCCGCGCAGTCAGGTTCAGATCGAGAGGTGCAGCACCCGGTCATCCTTGGCACCGGCCAGCGGGCGGCGCTTGTTGACCTTCAGCTCACCGAGGTTGATCAGCAAGGTGCGGGTCACGTTGCGGCTCAGCCCCAGCAACTCGGCGGTGTGCACCTGGTTGTGCTGGCACAGCCGGTAGGCGGCGGTGAGCAGGCTGCGTTCCACCTGTTCGTGGAGGTTTTCTATCTGCTCCTCGAACAGCCGCTGGAAGGCCTGGTCGAGCAGGTCATGGGCGGTGGTGCTGTCTTCCTGGCGTTCGATACGCAGGTTGGACATGCGCAGGTCATCGGCCTGGATCACACCGTCGCGGCAGATCAGCAGGGTGTGGTGGATGACGTTTTCCAGCTCGCGGATATTCCCCGGCCAACTGTAGGTGGCCAGGCGTTGCTCGGCTTCCTTGCTCAAGATGATCTCGCCATAGCCGAGGCGGCGAGTGTAGGTGTCGATGAAGTACTGCACCAGCGGCAGGATATCGCCGGGGCGATCCCGCAGCGGGCTGAGTTCCAGGTTGACCACGTTCAGGCGGTAGAACAGGTCCTCGCGGAAATGCCCGGCGTTGATGGCTTTTTCCAGCTGCACGTTGGTCGCCGCCAGCACCCGCACATTGATCGGAATGCTTTTGCGCGAACCCAGGCGCACTACTTCACGCTCCTGCAATACCCGCAGCAGCTTGACCTGGATCGACATGGGCAGGTCGCCGATTTCATCGAGGAACAGCGTGCCGCCGTTGGCTTCTTCAAACCAGCCGGCCTTGGCACCGAGGGCACCGGTGAACGCGCCTTTCTCGTGGCCGAACAGCTCGGCTTCCACCAGTGATTCGGAGAACGCACCGCAATTCACCGCCACGAATGGCTGCTCCTTGCGGCCACTGAGGTTGTGGATATGCCGTGCGACCAACTCTTTGCCGGTGCCGGTTTCACCGATGATCAGCACGCTGGCTTCGCTCGGCGCGACTTGTTGCACATGCTTGAGCAAGGCCTTGGACCTGGGGTCTTCAAACACCTGCGCGGTGGCGCGGATGGAGGTGGCAAGGGCGGGCGAGGGCGGTAGGGTCAGCAGTTGCATGGTTATCCCTTTGAATAAAAGATCAGGAATAAAACGTCGGGATGGGCGCGGTACCGTTCAGTGCCCACTCGCCCAGTTCATGAAGTTTGTAGTCCAGCGGGTCATGCAGGCTCTGGGTGCGCAAGTTGCGCCAGTGCCTGTCGAGGGCCACCGAGGCGTTGGTCGCCCGTGCGCCGGTGACCTCGAAGACCTTGCTACACAACTCCAGGCCATTGCGGCTGGCGGCGACTTTGGCGGTGGCGATGGCAATCGCCGTTTCGCCGCGTTCCTCGCTGGTCAGGGCCGAGCCCTTGGCCCATGCCGCGTCCAGCACCTGGCCTGCGCGCTCCACCAGCAGGCGGGTGCTTTGCAGCGCCACCCAGAAATCGCCGTAGTGGCTGAGGATGTAAGGGTCCTGGGTGCTGTGGCTGGCGCTGGAGCGGAACCACGGGCGGGCTTCTTCCAGGGTGTATTGGCGTGCCTCTTCGAACGCGCCTTCGGCGATGCCGAGGAAGATATTCGCGAAGTGCAGTTGCGCAATCAGCGGGCGCAGGCAGGCGAACGGAGTACTCAGGGGGCCCGGGTCCAGCAACAGGTCGGACTCTTCCACGCGCACGCGCTTGAAGGTCACGCTGCCGCTGTCGGTCTGGCGCTGGCCCATGTTGTTCCAGTCGTTGTGCAGGATGATCCCGCTGCGGGCGCTGGGAATCGCCGCGATCAGCAACTTGCCGCCGGCGCTTTCATCGATGGCCGAGGCGATCAGCATTTCCGAGTCGTTGGCCCCGGAGCAGAAGTTCTTCTGTCCCGAGAATTCCCGCCAGCCCGTGTGGCGCTTGACCACCGTGCGGGTGTCCAGGGGGTTCAGGGTGTTGCCCCAGAACCAGTTGTTGCTGGCCGTCAGGCTGAACCAGGTTTGCCATTGTGCGGGCGTGGCGAATAACCGGACGGTGGCGAGCATCAGGTGATGAAAGCCGAATACGTGGGCGATGGAGCTGTCGACCCGGGCGAATTCGCGCACCACCTCGAAGGTTTCCGACCAGTTGGCGTCCAGCCCGCCGAATTGCCCGGGGATGCTCAGGGACAACAGGCCGCTGCTGCGCAGTTTGTCGCGTTCGGCCTTGGGCGTACCGCCGCTGGCGTCGCGGTCGACGGCGGTGCGCGCGAACTCGGTCGCCAGGTCACGGGCAATCTCCAGTGGCGTCCTGCGGGTGCAGAGTAAGTTGACCGTCACGCGTGAATACCTCGTTGCTTAAGTCGAGAATGCTCGAGCTGATTTGTTTCAACAGGCAATGGATAGAGCAAGACCCATACCAAGTAACAATAAGCCGATAACTTGCGACTTCTTACGGGGATGCAGGCGCGGACAGTGTCGAATACGCAACTTTTGTTGGAGGGCTGTTGGGATTTGCACAGTTGCGTCCTGTGCCCGCAGGGCGGGGCTTTCGTTATGCTTTTATTGCTTGAACATATAAGTGTTTGTGGATGATTTTTGTATTGTCCGGAATCGAACATTTCACCAGCAAAGTGTTGCGCTTGTGGCGATTAATAAGGGTGGCCGGCCAGTGTTTATTGAGGCTTGGACGTGGCATGAACCCTGCAAAGTTGAAAATAGAGCGCGACTATACGAATAGATGCTCCAACTAATTCGAGACCCCAGGAGTATTTAATTCATGCGGCAACTGTTTGAACCTCGCGCTCGTCGTTTTGAGTCACTGGCCACCGCGTCCAGCCTTGGCGTGCTGTTGATGTTGATACACGGCGCGGCCTTTGCCGCCCAGGCGGACCCGACCCTGGCCACGGTGGTGGTCACCGGTGCCGAAGCCACCGAAGCGCAAAAGGCCGAGAAGCAACTGTCCAAGGTGCCCGGCAAAACCGCAGTGATCGACAACCGCAAGATCGAACAGGGCCGCGCGGCGAACGCCGAGGACGTGCTGGCGTTGCAGCCGGGCGTATTCGCCCAGGCCACCAGCGGCTCGGGTGCGAACAAGATTTCGATCCGCGGTTCGGGCCTCAACACCTTCTATCAAGGCTATGTGCTGGGGATCAAATTCCTCTATGACGGCCTGCCGTTGACCGGCCCGGGCGGCACCCAGGAAGACATGCTGGACATGGCTTCCGTGGACCACACCGAGGTGCTCTACGGCGCCAACGCCTTCCGTTATTCGGCCTTGTCCCTGGGCGGCGCGATCAACTTCGTGAGCAAGACCGGCCGCACCGATCCAGGCAACTACGCGCGTTTCGAAGCCGGCAGCTTCGGCTATCGCAAGGAGCAATTGAGCACGGGTGGTGTGGACGGAGACAATGACTATTACGTCAGCATCCAGCACAACGAGCGTGACGGTTACCAGGACAACACACCGAACAAGGGGCAGGGGATCGTTGCCAACTTCGGCCACGTGTTCAGCCCGCAACTGGAGACGCGCTTCTACATTCGCTACAAGGAAGAAACCCTCAGCCAGGGCAATACCCTGACCAAATACCAGCTCAAGCACGACCCCACGAGCAACCTCGTGCCCATCGGGCGCAAGAAGGACGGCTCGACCCTGCTGGGCAGCACCACCACCTACACTTTCGACGACAATGCCAAGCTCGAAGTCGGCCTGGGCTACAACGATTACCCGCTGGACAACGGCTGGCGCTATTCGCCAACACCACAGGAATGGCGCTCCCAGGACGTCAACCTGACCTTGCGCTACCTGCGCACCGCCGACACCTTCTTCGGCCTGCGCAGCGACAGCAGCGTGACCTTCAGCAATACGCTGGCGTACCTGGCCGATGTGAAATCCCACAGCAAGGCCACCGGCATCACCCAGCAGAAAACCAACTACACCGGCTCCCGGGACACGGTGTTTTCCCTCGGCAACGAACTGCAACTGAATGACCGCACGTGGCTGTCCACCGGGTTGTCATTGATTGATATCAAGCGCAAGGCGCAGATCGAATACAGCACCGCCACCAACACCAGCGCTTTCCCCAGTGGCGTTGAATACGACGAGACCGACGTCGCCCCGCGCATTGGCCTGCGCTATCAGTTGACTCCGGAATTCGAAGTGTTCGGCAACGTCAGCCGCTCGGTGGATCCACCGGTTACCTGGCAGCTGGGCAGCACCGGCACGCCGTACATCCGTGATGTGCGGCCGCAAAAAGCCAACACCGTGGAGTTCGGTATTCGCGGCGGCCACGGTATTTTTGACGGCAGCCTGACGGTCTACCGCTCGTGGGTGCAGAAAGAACTGCTGTCGGTAGTGGTACGCCAGGCGACGGCCACCCAGGACCAACTGGTGGCCACCTCCAACGGCAGCGCGACCATTCACCAGGGCATCGAAGCCGGCTTGAATGCGCAACTGTGGGACGGCGGCAATGGCGACACCGTGACCCTACGCCAGGCTTACACCTTCAACGACTTCCACTACCGCAACGATGCGGTGTTCGGCGACAACCAGCTGCCGGGCCTGCCGCGCCAGGTCTACCAGGCCGAGCTGGAATATCGCCAAGGCAGTGGTTTCTATGCGCAGCTCAACGCCCGGGCGGCGTCCAGTTATTACGTCGACTTTGCCAACTCCCTGAGTGCGCCGTCCTATACGTTGTGGGGGGCCAAGGTGGGCTACGAGGCCCCGAGCAAGAAGTGGGAAGTGTTTGTCGATGCACGCAACCTGACCAACAAGCGCTATGCCACGGCCACCAACACCGCGTACGACGCCAAGGGCCAGGACTCGGCCAACTTCTATGTGGGGGATGCGTTCAACGTGACCACGGGGGTTTCGTTTCACTTTTGATCGCAGCACAACGACCTGACAAGCAAAGCAAATCCAGTGTGGGAGCTGTCGAGCTTTAGCGAGGCTGCGATGGCATCACCTCGGTGTACCTGAAGCACCGAGGTGCCTGCATCGCAGGCAAGCCAGCTCCCACACTGGATTTTTGTAGCAGCTGGAAATTTAGTTCTGCGGCCGCTGTTTGGTCGAGTCCAGCTCGGCCTTTTTGCCGGTGCTGATCTCGGTGATCTGCGCCGACTTGGCGATCGCGAAATCAAAGGTGTCCTGCATCTTGGCGATGGCATCGGTCGCCGTGCCGTTGAGCCCACCGTTGGCTGCCCAGTCGAAGTTCCACACCCCGGAAAAGTTATCGGCACCGGCCACATCATGGGTTTCGATCGCGGTGAACACGTCGGGATGGCGCTCCATGTACTGGGCCGCAGCGCTCACATCGGCCGGCACCTTGCCCGAGGCGTTGCTGGCCAGTTGTGAAAGCTCTTGCTTGGTGATGGCCGACTTGCCCGTTTGGCGCATGTAATCGGCGATGACCTTGCTCGACTTGGAAATATTCAACTTGTCGTCGAATACCGACGTCGAGGCTTTTTGAGTGGTCGGTCCGCCACCGGCGGGTGTTACGGTAGTAGACATCGGCGCTGCTCCCTCAATGAATTGGATGACATCGAAGCCGACGTTAGCATGGGCAATTGGCCATTTATCACCGGCTTCACAACAATTCGCAGCGGCCGGAAAATTTCACAGCGTTTCACCTGCATCCAACTTGGCCAGCAGACTCTGGCCCCGTTGCCACAGCGCGTCCTGTTTGGATTCAGGCATGCGGTCGAGATTTTTATAGAGCATGGCCATGCGCTGATTGCCCCGCAGCAGGTCGCCGTGGCGCATCAGGAAGTGCCAATAAAGCGCATTGAACGGGCAGGCATTGTCAGCGGTACTTTCCGTGACTTTGTACGCACAGCCTCGGCAGTAGTCCGACATGCGCTTTATATATTGGCCGCTCGCGCAATAAGGCTTGGAACCCAGGTAACCGCCATCGGCATGCATCACCATGCCCAGGGTGTTGGGCAGCTCGACCCAGTCGAACGCGTCCATGTAGATCGCCAGGTACCACTCGCATATCTGGCTGGGCACGATGCCGGCCAGCAGGGCGAAATTGCCGGTGACCATCAGCCGCTGGATGTGATGGGCATAGGCATGTTTCAGGCTTTGGCCGATCGCCTGGCGCATGCAGTTCATTTGCGTCTCGCCCGTCCAGTAGAACTCCGGCAGCGGGCGGCTGTTGCCGAATGCATTGCCAGCGGCATAGTCGGGCATCTTCAGCCAGTACACGCCGCGTACGTACTCCCGCCAGCCAATCAGTTGGCGGATAAACCCTTCGCCAGCGTTCAGCCCGATGCTGCCCGACCAATAGGCCGCCTCCACATCGCTGCACAGCTGGCGCAGGTCCAGCAGGCCGATGTTCAGCGCTGCGCTGATACGGGCGTGAAACAGGAACGGCTCGTCGCTGGCCATGGCGTCCTGGTAGTCGCCGAAACCCGCCAGGCCATAGTCCAGAAAGTAGTTCCAGAGGGCCTGCGCGTCGGCGTGGGTCACGGGGTAATCGAAGGTGTCGAGGGAACCGTAGTGGCTGCTGAAGTGTTTACCTACCAGCGCCAGCACGTCCTGGGTGATCGAGTCCGAACTGAAGCGCGCCGGGTAGGGCGCCTTGGTGCCCTTGGGCAAGGCCTTGCGGTTGTCCGCATCAAAGTTCCAGGCACCGCCCACTGGCGTACCGTCACCGTTGAGCAAGAGCCCGCTCTTGCGGCGCATCTCCCGGTAGAAGTACTCCATGCGCAGCTGTTTTTTACCGCTGGCCCAAGCGGCGAACGCGTCACGGCCGCACAGGAATCGGTGGTCGGCATGCCACTGGATCGGCAAACCGCAGTCCTTCAGGGATTGCTCCAGACGCCAGTCACCGCATTCGGTCAGGTGTATTTCCCGGGGTTGCATCAGCGATTGCCAGCGCCTTAACTCGCCGGGCACCGAGCCGGTGTTTTGCGGATCGTCCAGGGGCACGTACTGCACCCGCAAGCCACGCTGCTGCAACGCCTGGGCAAAATGGCGCATGGCGCTGAAGACCAGGACGATTTTTTGCGGATGGTGGGGCACATGGCTGGCTTCCTCCATGACCTCGACCATCAAGACCGCATCGCGCTGGCTGTCCAGCCCATCCAATGAGGCCAGGTCAAACGACAACTGATCGCCCAGCACCAGGCACAGGTTTCGAACTGCCTTGGTCACCACGGCGCTTCCAGGGAAAATGGCGTTCGCAGTGGCTCGATAGCGCCTTCTCGCCGGCCGCACATTTCGTCATGCACGCACTGATGCACCAGGGTGCAGGGAAACGCAGGGACTGCCTGCAACACGTCACGCAGGTGATTGACCGAGCGAAAGTGCAGGGGCTTCGCCGACTCGTCCAGCAGCGTGAACTGGCCGTGGTCCAGCGTTACGCGCGCCAGATAGAAACCACCTTCCAGCGACAGCAGTTCCATTTCGCGTACAGCGCCTTGGGTGGCCAGTTTGGTCAGGGCTTGCAGGTTCATGGTTCACTCCTTACCGGTCAGGGTTGTGAAGACTGGCGACGGAAGAACAACGTCACCTGGCCGACTTCCACACCCAACTTGGACATGCTGGAGCGGTTGATCAACGTGTCTTCGTCCATCAGGTACATCCAATCGTCGAGGCTCACTTCGTAGACGGATCCATCAACCGGCAGGTTCAGGACGTAGCGCCAGCGCAGTGCGTTGCCCGCCACTTCGCCCCTGGCCTCGCCCACCACATCACCGGCCCGTCCGCGCCAGTGGGTGGGGCCGTCCGGGGTGAGGGTCCAGACACGTTGCTGGCGAGTACCATCGCTGTATAGAAAGCGCTCATCGAGAATCAGGTTTTCACCCTCGCGGCGGCTGGCGATATTCACCTCGAAACGCTTGGCCACTTCACCCGAGCGTTTCTCGAAGATGCCCCAGGCCTTGACGGGCTTGCTGAAGAAGCTCACCAGGTCCAGTTGCGGTTGCTGGTCGGCATAGTGTTTTACATCCACGCTGCCACAACTGCTCAGGCCCAACACCAGGGCCAGCGAAACCAATAGACGGGTCATTGCGGTTCTCCCCGAGAGGGCTTGATACTGCTGATACTTGTACAAAATAATAAATTTGTACAGGTATTTAGCGCATCACCAGGATGTTACCGGCTACCGGCCTGCCCATTTATGACGGGTATTTGCAGCCTCAGGGGACCAGGTGCAGATGATCGTTCCCACGCTCTGCGTGGGAATGCCGCCTCGGACGCTCCGCGTCCCGCTGGCACCGCCGCATTGACGCCTCGCGCCATGGTGACGCGGAGCGTCACGGTATGCATTCCCACGCAGAGCGTGGGAACGATCAACACACTCAAGCCGGCCGGCGCTCCGCATGCCGGTCAGTAGCGAATCATCACCGACTTGAGCTCGGTGTAATCCTCGATGAACGCCCCGCCAAACTCCCGTCCCACCCCCGAAGACTTGTTGCCGCCAAACGGCACCGCCGGGTCGAGCATCGTGTGCATGTTCACCCAGACCGTCCCCGCGTTGATCGCCGGCACCATGCGCAGGGCCTTGCTCAGATCATTGGTCCAGAGACTGGCGCTCAGGCCGTAAGGCGTGTTGTTCATCAGTTCCAGCAGCTCATCCTCGGTGTCGTAGGGGAAAAACGTGGCGATCGGGCCGAAGGTCTCTTCGTTGAGCAGGGTGTCGTGGATCGTGTTGGCGAGAATTACTGTCGGCTCCACATAGCACCCCGGCCCGTCGATCAGCTTGCCGCCGTGGACAATCGTATTGTTCTCGGCCCGGGCCTTGGCGAAAAACCATTCGAGTTTCTGTTGGTGCTGGCGGTTGGTCACCGGGCCGAATTCGGTGCGCTCGTCCAGCGGCGAGCCGATGTTCAACCGGCCCAGGCGTTGCGCCAGTTTGTCCATGATCGGCTCGATCTGCGAGCGGTGGGCGAAGAAGCGTTCGGCGGCCGCGCAGATTTGCCCGGAGTGCAGGAAGCCGGCTTCGATGATGCCGTTGACCGCTTTGTCGAGGTCCACATCCCGCAGGAATCCGGCGGAGTTTTTGCCGCCCAGTTCCAGGGTCGCCCGGGTCAACCCGGCGCCCATGGCACTGCGGCCCACGGCGATGCCGGTGGGCACCGAGCCGGTAAACGAGACCTTGTCGGTGCCCGGGTGCTCCACCAGGCCTTTGCCCACGTGGCCGCCACCGGTCAACACGTTCAGCACGCCCGCCGGCAGGCCGGCGTCGATGGCCAGTTCGGCGATGCGCAGGATGGTCAGCGGGGTGAACTCGCTGGGCTTGATGATGATGCTGCAGCCGGTCACCAGTGCCGAGGCGAGTTTCCAGATGGCGATCATGGTCGAGAAATTCCACGGCACGATGCCCACTACCACGCCCACCGGTTCGCGCAGGGTGAACGCGGTGTAGCGTTCGCCGGCGAAGGAGGGCAGTGACGGGGTAAGGGTCTGGCCGCTGATCTTGGTGGCCCAGCCGGCGTAGTAACGCAGGAAGTGCGCCGCCTGATCGACCTCGAAGGCCCGGGAAATCTGGATGATCTTGCCCGACTGGCAGGTTTCGATCTGCGCCAGTGCTTCGCGGTGTTGCTCCAGCAGGTCGGCGAGTTTCAGCAGCACATTGCCGCGAATGGCAGGGGCGACCTGGGCCCATTGCCGGAAGCCACGCCGGGACGATTCCACCGCTGTGTCGATATCGGCCAGGTCCGCATCGGCAACCTGGGCGATCACCTCGCCGGTGGCCGGGTTGATCACTTCCAGAGCCTGGCCGGAATGGCTTTGGACGTACCCGCCGTCGATAAACAAGGCATGGCTTCGACGGAGGAAGGCCTGGACTTCAGGCAGCAGCGCAATATCGCTCATGGGATTTTCCTGCTCGCAAAAGCCCGAGGGTAACCAGCGCCGCCGGGCCAGGCTTGTCTGTGCCTGCCGGGCGATATGTCTGTGGCTGCCAGGCCTGTGGAAAGTGCAATCTTGGCTGTGGAAGGTGCATTTTCCGGGGCTGTCGCCCGCTCCATACTGGCCCCACATCCAGCGCCGTTCGTTGAGTTTGAACGCCAGCCGGACATCCAATAATAAGCAGGGCCGTCCATGAAAAAGCCAAACCCGCTCCTCGAAGATCTCAAGGCGATTCTGCCGACCATCGCTGCCAACGCCTTCCAGGCCGAGCAGGACCGCAAGGTTCCCGACGAGAACATTGCGCTGCTCAAGAGCATCGGCATGCACCGTGCCTTTCAACCCAAACCCTTTGGCGGCATGGAAATCTCCCTGCCGCAGTTTGCCGACTGCATCGCGTTGCTGGCCGGCGCCTGTGCCAGCACCGCGTGGGCCATGAGCCTGTTGTGCACTCACAGCCATCAATTGGCGTTGTTTCCCGCCAAGTTGCAGCAGGAAGTCTGGGGCGATAACCCGAATGCCACCGCCAGCAGCAGCATCGCGCCGTTTGGCCGCACTGAAGAAGTTGAGGGCGGTGTGCTGTTCAGCGGTGAAATGGGCTGGAGCAGCGGTTGCGATCATGCCGAGTGGGCGATTGTCGGTTTCCGCCGTAAAAACGCCGAGGGCACCCAGGACTATTGCTTCGCGGTACTGCCGCGCAGCGACTATCAGATTCGCGATGACTGGTTCGCCGCCGGCATGAAAGGCAGCGGCACCAAGACCCTGATCATCGACAACGTGCGGGTGCCAGAACACCGCATCCAGAAAGCCAAGGACATGATGGAAGGCAAGTCCGCCGGCTTCGGTCTGTACCCCGACAGCAAGATTTTCTACTCGCCGTACCGGCCGTATTTCGCCAGCGGTTTCTCCACCGTGAGCCTGGGTGTGGCCGAGCGCATGCTCGAAGTATTCCGCGAAAAAACCAGGACCCGCGTACGTGCCTACACCGGCGCGGCAGTGGGGGCGGCGACTCCGGCGTTGATGCGCCTGGCCGAGTCGACACACCAGGTGGCCGCCGCCCGGGCGTTCCTGGAAAAGACCTGGCAGGAACACGCCGAACACAGCGAACAGCACCGTTACCCGAGCCGCGAGACCCTGGCGTTCTGGCGTACCAACCAGGCGTACGCCACCAAGATGTGCATCCAGGCGGTGGACCGTTTGTTCGAGGCCGCCGGTGGCAATGCGTGGTTCGAGCACAACGAGATGCAGCGTCTGTTCCGCGATTCCCATATGACCGGCGCCCATGCGTACACCGATTACGACGTGTGCGCGCAGATCCTGGGGCGTGAGCTGATGGGGCTCGAGCCTGATCCGAGCATGATTTGACGCCGACCCGGCCATCACAACCATCAGGACTGCGCGTTGATGCAGTCCGGGAGTCTTGCATGTCTGATAACAGTTTCGACCCACGGGCCTTTCGCCGGGCCCTGGGCAACTTTGCCACCGGTGTCACGGTGGTCACCGCCGCTGATGCCAGCGGGCGCAAAGTGGGTGTCACCGCCAACAGCTTCAATTCGGTGTCCCTGGACCCGCCGCTGGTGCTGTGGAGCATCGACAAACGCTCCAACAGCCACGAGGTGTTCGAGCAGGCCAGCCATTTTGCGGTCAACGTGCTGGCGGCCGACCAGATCCACCTGTCGAACAACTTCGCCCGGCCCAGGGACGATCGCTTTGCCGAAATCGAATTCGAGCCCGGGGAGGGCGGTTCGCCGGTTTTCGCTGATTGCTCGGCGCGGTTTCACTGCGAGAAGTACCAGCAGGTGGATGGTGGCGATCACTGGATCATGATTGGCAAGGTGGTGGCTTTCGATGATTTTGGTCGTGCGCCGTTGCTCTATCACCAGGGGGCGTATGCGCGGATCGAGGAGCGGCAACCGTAGGGCGAACACCTCTATCGAAGGCTGAAGCAGGTTCAATGTGGGAGCGGGCTTGCTCGCGAATGCGGAGTGTCAGCCAATACATCTGGCGACTGACACACCGCTTTCGCGAGCAAGCCCGCTCCCACATGTGATCTCGGTAGCTCATTGCACCTGTGTTAGAACGGCACGGCCACGGTGACTTGGCTATAGAGATTGGTGCCATTGCCACCCACCTGGTTGCCGCCGTTGCTCTCATCCTTGTTGGGCTTGTACAAACCCAGCAGTGGCGTGACGATCAGGTGTTCGTTCACCGCCCACTCCGCGTACAGGTCCAGTTCGCGCCCATCGAGGTTGAGCATGCCGCCCTTGCTCAACGTCTTGTAGTCGAAGAACAGCGCGCCCAGGGTGACGCTGTCCAGCGGCTTGACCTTCAACGCCACATGCTGCACCTCAGTATTGGTATTGAACGGCCCCGAATAATTGCCGGCCACCTCGCCCTGCACCCAGGTGCCGTAGCCACGGTTGAAGCCCGAAAACATCGCATCCCAGTTTTTCGAATAGCGGCTGTAGCGGTAGGTCAGGTCCGGCGACCACGGCAGCGCGGCGAAGGTATAACC
The DNA here is from genome assembly GCF_013386315.1 of Pseudomonas sp. P7779. Taxonomy (NCBI): domain Bacteria; kingdom Pseudomonadati; phylum Pseudomonadota; class Gammaproteobacteria; order Pseudomonadales; family Pseudomonadaceae; genus Pseudomonas; species Pseudomonas sp. P7779. The sequence continues at coordinate 14,546 of NZ_JACARZ010000133.1, forward strand.
GCCTTCGGTGTACCAGGCCTTTTCCGGGCCGGCGTCCTTGTCCTGCCAGGCGTATTCAAAGGAAAAGTGCGCGTTCTCGATCCCGGCATTACCGGCGCCCCGCAGGCTGTAGATGTTCATCCCGGCGCGCTGTTTTTGCAGGTCATTGGCATAACGGTCGTCGACGCTGATGCCGTGTATATAGGTCAACCCCAGGGTGCCGGGCGCGGCGGTGTAGTCCAGGGTGCCGGCAGCCATTTCAGTGTTGGCCTGGGCGCGGTTGTCGGACTTGATCCACATTACGCTGCCATGCACGCCGTCCTTGCCACCCAGGCGTAGCACTGCGGTTTGATCGAAGGCATGCCGGGCGGCGATGTAGTAGGCGCCGCCCCGGTTGAACTTGCCGTCATCCACGCCCTTGCCGAAGTTCGGGCCGTCATCGTTGATGATGAAACCGTCGCCGAGCATGATGACCTGGCGGCCGAACGACAGGTCCACACCATCCTTGCCCAGTGCCGGAAACAGTTCCCCCGAGCGCCAGCCGGCGAAGGCTTCGTCGAACTTGGTGGTGCGCTCGCTGCCGGTGGTCACGCCCGACGCATCGCCATCACCCCAGGTGCCCGAGCTGACCAGGTTGGCCGTGCCATACACGCTGCCCAGGGCGCCGAAGCGCTGGTCGACGCTCAAGCCATACTTGATAAAACCTTCACGCCAGGTGGAACCGCCGGTGGTGCCGTCGTAGTTCTTGCGGCTGTTGAACATCCCGTACACCGCCAGGAAGTTGCCGGTGACCTGAGTGTCGTCATCGGCATACAGCTCGAACGCCTGGGCCGATGAGTCGATGATCATCAGCGCGATGCCCAGGCTGATGGCCCTGTACAGGTGACGGGTTTGTTGTGTGTGCTGCATTGTTATAGTCCCCAACAAGGTGAATTGAGGGAGCATTAGGGCGAGCGCCACCGGGCCAAGTCTTTCCCCTGCGTGCCAGGAAATTGTCCCAGGCCGCCAGTGGCGCAGCAGTGGCAGGCAGCAACAAAACCGGCGGCAGCCAGGAGCAAGACGATCAGCCAGGGCGGGCGCAGAGTGCCAATACTTCTAAAAATCCGCTTCTTGAGGATCTGCACCATGTCGATCAACGACCGGCTCACCGAACATTTGAAACGCGGCACGGTGGGCTTTCCAACCGCGCTGGCGAGCACCATTGGCTTGATCATGGCCAGCCCGGTGATCCTCACCGCGACCATGGGGTTTGGCATCGGCGGCAGCGCCTTTGCGGTGGCGATGTTGATCGCGGTGGTGATGATGCTGGCCCAGGCGACCACCTTCGCCGAAGCCGCCTCGATCCTGCCCACCACCGGCTCGGTCTACGACTACATCAATTGCGGCATGGGCCGGTTCTTTGCGATCACCGGCACCTTGTCGGCGTACCTGATCGTGCATGTGTTTGCCGGCACCGCCGAAACCATCCTCTCCGGCGTGATGGCGCTGGTGAACTTCGAGCACCTCAACACCCTGGCGGAATCCGCCGGCGGTTCGTGGTTGCTGGGAGTGGGCTTCGTGATTGTGTTCGGGGTGCTCAATGCGTTTGGCGTCAGCGCGTTTGGCCGGGCCGAGATCATCCTCACTTTCGGCATGTGGACCACCTTGATGGTGTTTGGCGTGCTGGGCCTGATCGCAGCCCCGGCGGTGCAGCTGGACGGCTGGTTCGGTGAATCCCTGGTCGGTACCGACCTGATTACCATCCTGTCGCTGGTGGGCATGGCGATGTTCATGTTTGTCGGCTGCGAGTTCGTCACGCCGCTGGCGCCGGACCTGCGCAACTCGGCCAAGGTGATGCCCAAGGCCATGGTGCTGGGGCTGCTGGGGGTGGCCACCTGCATGTTCATCTACGGCGCCGCCATGAAGCGCCAGGTGGAGAACGTATTGATCGACGCGGCGGGCGGGGTGCACCTGCTGGATACGCCGATGGCCATCCCGAAATTCGCCGAGCAGGTGATGGGCAGCATCGGCCCGATGTGGCTGGGCATCGGCTTCCTGTTTGCCGGTGCTGCGACCATCAACACCTTGATGGCCGGTGTGCCACGGATCCTGTACGGCATGGCCGTTGACGGCGCGTTGCCCAAGGTCTTCACCTACCTGCACCCGCGCTTCAAGACACCGTTGCTGTGCATCCTGGTGGCGATGCTGATTCCGTGCCTGCACGCGCTGTACCTGGGGGGCAACACCGACAACATCATGCACCTGGTATTGGCGGCCGTGTGTGCCTGGAGCTTTGCTTATCTGCTGGTGACGCTGTCGGTGGTGATCCTGCGGATTCGCCGTCCGGATCTGCCTCGCGCCTACCGTTCGCCGTTCTTTCCGCTGCCGCAGATTCTGTCGAGCATCGGCATCCTGCTGGGCATGTGGTTTATCACCCCGCCGGGCATGAACCCCGCCGACATCTACATTCCCTTTGGCGTAATGCTCGGGTGCACGGCGGCGTACGCGCTGTTCTGGACGCTGGTTGTGCAGAAGGTCAATCCATTCAAGCCCGCCTCGGTGGAAGAGGTGTTGGCCAAGGAGTTCGCCCATGAGCCGGGCCAGCCGCACAACGGGTATATCAGCCATGCTGCAAAAACTGTCTGAGCTGTTCAGCGCCCGGCGCGCGCCTGCCGGGTATCGACCCGGCGTTACGCTGGAACACCTGCGGCGTAACCTCGGCCTGGCCGGTTATGAGGTGTGTGGACCAACGACGGCCCGGGTTTCCCTGGACAATCTCGGGCTGCAACTGGAGATCGTCGAACGTACCGAGTCGCAGCTGTTGATGCACCTGGTGATGACCGAATTCGTACTGCGCATCCCTGCCTCGCAGCAGGGCACGGCGAGCTTCGAACTGCACCACACCGGGGCCGTTCGACGCACCGGAATCCGCTGTCGACAGCGGTCGGGCGACAAGGAGGTTTCAGGCATTTTGCACACACAATTGCAGGAGGGCAGCGCCTTGCATCGCGCCTTGATGCCGCTGGACTTCAAGCGCCTGCGCATCGACCTGGTGGATCACCAGTGGTGTGTGCGGCTTGAGCATATGGGCGGCAGCGAGGTGGTCAACCGCATGCCGGCGTTCCGTCGCTACATCGCCTTGAGCAGTGTGCAACGCGCCTGGCTGCTGGACGCCTTGAACGGTTTCCAGCGCGCCTTGCAGGCCCACTGACCACAGTATTTGGCATCAATAGTGCAACCACCTTGGCAGACACGTACTTGTTGCGCGCATATAGATAACATGTTAACTATTGCCCGACAAAAACAAAAAGCCAAGGTGGAAACAACCATGAGCATGCAACAGATTGGGCAAGACGGGCTGGACCTCTGGACCCGGGATCTGCGCGCGGTTTGCGGTCACTTCGACACAGAACTGGCCTTCAACCGCTCGCTGTTCATCGGCAGCATCAGCACCTTTTCTCGCGGCGGTTTGCCCCTGGCCAGCCTGCGCACCAACGCCGGCCTGATCAAGCGCCCCAAGGCCCGCGCCGACCACGATGACGACCAACACTGCTTTCTCGTCAGCCAGCGCAGCGGCTACTGCCAGATCACCCAAAACGGCCAGAGCTTCCAGCTTGCCCCCGGCGAACTGTTATTGATGGACTCGGTGGGCTCCATCGACATCACCCCGTTCGGGCTCATCGAACACGCGTCCCTGTCCTTGTCCCGCGCAGAGGTGTGCAAACAGTTCGGCAACCAGCCCAAGACCTTCGGCAAAATCTCCTCGAGCAAAGCCTGCGGGCGCATGTTGCATGTGTTGATGGATCAACTGTGCAAAGACGCACTGAACGGCGAAGGCGCGGTCGGGGAGGGGCAGGCGTTGCAGTCGGCGTTTGTCTCGCTGCTGGGGTCGGCGTTTGAGCAGGAAGACGATGAGCGCGATGATTGTGGCGGGTTGCAGGGCAGCAATCTGCGCAGCTATGTGCAGAAGGTGATTGATGAGTCATTGACCCAGCCAGGGCTTAGCCCGGTGGGGTTGGCGAGTCGGTTGAATATCTCGGTGCGGCATTTGTACCGGTTGTTTGAGGAACAGGATGACAGCGTGTGCCGGTATATCCAGCGGGCGCGGTTGAAGCGCAGTGCGGATGATCTGACCAACCCGTTTTTGCGCAGTGAGTCGATTACGTCGATTGCGTATAAGTGGGGGTTTACGGATTCGGCGCACTTTAGTCGCTCGTTCAAGAAGCAGTTTGAAGTGTCGCCGAAGGATTTTCGGGCGGGGCGGTTGCAGCAGGTGGGGTA